>DASVNY010000525.1:0-3697 GCA_036383615.1 Chitinophagaceae bacterium | reverse complement strand
ACTTGAAGGCAAGGACATACTGGTTGCTGAACGGGAAGGGTCAGCGAACTGTACAACTGTATTAAAACTAAAAGATGATTTTACATTTAGAGAAAGAAATGTCTGCTTTGGAATAACTGTAGTAAAAGGAACTTTCAGAGTTGTGCAGGACACGATTTATTTCGACAACGTAAATTCTGGCAGATACGGGGACGACTTTTACAAATTTGCTGTTATAAGGCCAACAATATTCAGCAACAGTAAAATTCTTAGCGACCTGGTCAGATATAGGAATGTAAACGATACAGCGGGTCACCTGCTTTGGATCACAAAAAATGAATTACAGAGATTAAAAGGCAAAAGCCTGGCTAAAAGGTAATAAAGCATCTAATTTATGAATGCAGATTTGAGCAAAGAAGAACATCCTAACTGGTATCTCGATGTTTCTCCAATGCACTTTTTAATTCTTGGAAGCTTTCCCCCTCATGAAAGTAAATGGATATACCCTTTTTTCTACCCTACTGCACATAATCGTTTCTGGAAGATTTTAGCAGCGTTAGCAGGAGAATCGTTGAAATGGACGAAAGTTGATAAAACAAAGGCAGTTCAGGAGAGATATGAAATAATGAAAAAATTGAGGGTTGGAGTACAAAATTTAGGTTTGGAAATTGAAAGAAAAAACAAAAGTGCTTTAGATACTCATATCACGATCAAAAAATATCAAGATATTGTTTCTATAACTGAAACTCATCCCGAATTAAAGAGAATTCTTTTAACTGGTTATTCAGCAGCCAATAGCACTGCGAAATCTTTTATAAAGTATCTCGACCAGAAAAAAATAGAAAGATCTGCAATAGATCAATATAAACCCGAAACGTTTTTTAAAATATATGCAAAAGAGCGGGCAATTGACTGTGTAATATTAAATTCGACATCAACAGCGTCAAAAATCAAGTATGACGTTCTTTTGGATCAATTTAGAAGAAACCTTAAGTAGTTTATGCTTTTATTGGTATTTTAATCGGCAGAAACATTAAAAACTAAAAAAATACCATGGGGCTATTTGATTTTTTCAAAAAAAAGAAAGACGAAGAAAAACAATCAGGATCGATTCAACCAACACAAACCGACAATGTTGCTGACGAAGCTCAACAAGCGTTTATTCACGATTCGGCTGCTAATGCTGAAAGAATTGTTAGTTCTTTTAATGACAAGTATGACGGAGCTTTTGACTACTCAGAGAAAAGCCTGGAGGCGCTTGATGAATTGCTCGACAACTTTGCCGACTTTAAGGACCAGATGGATGATGGAATGAAAGAAGACCTGATTGAACAAGCAGGGTCATATATTTTTGAAGTAGCCAGGCGAAACTATGGCGGTCGTTATTTTTGGTATGATCCGGGCAATCAACCAATCTTTGTAACGGGCATACCAGCTTTTGAAATAGCTCTGCTTGCTTTTGACAAAGTAAGAATGAGAATTGAAAATGGCCAGGAAGATAATATCCCGTTTTTCTTTAAAGGATATTCGGAAAGAGTTAAAAATGCAAAACCGGGTGATAAGGCTATGATAGTTTAACAACCGGAATAAAAAACAATTTCAGTGCGATCTACATTTTTTCTCATACAATTTGTTATCCTGGCTACAGTATGTTCGGGCCAGAATATTCACCCATATACAGAACCTTTTTATGAAAAATATTATCCTGAGAATAAACTTGTCAAAAAAAATCGCATTAAGCATATCATTGATAGTAGTGAGTTTATTTCTCAGGGCAAATTAAGGTCAAAAATCTATGATAGCGCAGGGCGGCTGATCGGTGATATTAACCGGTCTGTTGACAGCTTTGATCATCCTTTCATTTACAGGAGCAATGGCGACACCATCTTTCGTCTGAAATACAATAAAGAAAAGACATCTCTGCTTTGCTTTGAGCGGTTTGTTCACAACAAGAAAAGGCTGATCGTAAGTTATCTTGATTGCTGTAATTATTATTTTAAGGAAACCGATCATTACGTTGGTTACGAAGAGTTCTTCTATGATGAAGAAGATAAACTAAAGAGCTGGCTGAACTATTCACGCTCAGATTATCCCGGAAAGGTCTCCGATAAAAACCTGATCAATCCAACCGATCTGCGGCTAAACGATGTGGTTTATTATAGTTACAAAACATTGAAAAATGGGAATACACTCATTACGGGTAAACATGCCCTGGGCAAGGCTGAATGGCGTGAAACAGACAGTATAATTTATGACCGGCTAAACAGGATAACCCGGTTCAATTCTTTTTCAAAAAAAGGTGGCATAGGCGAAATAGTGTATAACCATTTAAACAGGATTACAGAATACAGCTATACTGACAGTTCAGTGAAAATAACTAACTATGCCACTTACTGTATAGCAACCTTGCCGGATATTGGCTGCCGGCTACCCGCTGAATCTGACAAAGACATTCAATTGATCATTTACAATAAAGACAGGACAAAAAAAGCAGTACATGGTTTTAATTATGGGGGTAAAAAATATTTGAGAGATAAGTATGAATATCACTATTATTAAACTTACCCTGTTATTCCCTATGCGGTGCTTTTACTCCGCAGGAACTTCAAAATACGACTACACGCTTTTCCTCCCATTGCTCACAACAAGTATTTTTTGTAGGTTCGTATTTCACCGCCTTAAACTATAAAAATGAGCTTTCTAAAAAAATTATTCGGTAAATCTGAAACAGAAAAGCAATCCCTTGAAACCCCGATCGAAGAGGTAAAAAAAGACAGGGAAGGTTATGTCAATGTCGGGCAAAGCATATTTCCTATCATTAAACCGGAAGATGATCCTCGCATCAAAGCATCTTTAAACAATAGCCCTATCCTGGCTGAAAAACTATCAGACGGAATTGTGATTTGCTATGTGCTTGATATGGGTAATAATTTCGAAATGATCTCACAAAAGCATTTGAATGATTTCGGGCTTACACTGGAAGATGTTAAGCAAGTGGCGTATAGGAATCTCATCAATAAAGTAAACAGTAATTGCAAAATTGGTATAATGGACTTCTCTTCGCAGAATCCGCAGATAAAGCCGTTTTACCGGATTGACATGGACAACAATTTCAATCCTTCAATGATGCTGCTCGATGAATTCTGGGAAACTACAGCAAAGAATATTGTAAAATCTGAAACGATCGCTGTCTCCATTCCCGCCAAGAATATCATTCTCTTCTCCGACATGAAGCTGATGGAAAGTTTCCGGACAATGCGGTCAATTGCCAGTCAGTTATATGATGCTTCCGTGAAAGATGGAATTCAATTGACAAAGAATACTTATATCCGCAAGAACGGAAAATGGGTCTTGTTTTTGGATACAGAAGAACAAATGGCTGAATTATGGTAAAATCAAACAGCTAAAGACATGAGTGCGGTAGAAAAAAAACTGGAAGCACTGGGTTTGAAATTAGAACCTGCTAAACCACCGGTAGGAAATTATATTGGCAGTAAATCCGTTGGCGAATTGCTCTATGCATCCGGTCGTGTAAGTAATTTGATTGGTGAGATTGGAAGCGAGGTCAGTTTAGAAAGAGCAAAACATGCAGCGATGGAAACCGTGCTCCTGATCCTTGCAATTGTAAAAAATGATATCAGGGACCTTGACCTGCTTACTGGTGTTGTAAAGCTGCAAGGGTTTCTTCGCTGCTCACCCGGCTTTACAGAACTTCCCA
>DASVNY010000524.1:0-10458 GCA_036383615.1 Chitinophagaceae bacterium | reverse complement strand
ACGGCATTGCGTAAAATTGAAAAGCAAACCAAACTGCCCTTTGCCTATAAAACAGATGATATTGCCCCATATGACAATATCACCTATGAAGGGGAAGAAATTTCATTGGCAAAATTGCTACAGGAATTACTGCGCAGTACTGACCTTAGTTATGAGCAGGTGAATACAAATATTGTTATTCGCAAAACCCGGAGAGAAGGAGCAACTGCTAACCCCAATCCATTGCCCACTGCCAGCACAAGGGTTTTTGATGGTGGCATCAGGGGAAGAATAACTGATGAAAAAGGCGAACCTGTCGCAAATGCATCTGTACAGATTGTAGGTGCAAACAAAGGCACTATTGCGAACAGTAATGGAGAGTTTGTTATCACCGGCTTGAAAGCGGGTAATTATAAACTACAGGTATCAGCGATCGGTTTTGAACAAATCACGAAGGATATTTCAGTTAACGATAATGAAACCGGTACTGTGAATTTGCAAATGAAGGGTAATGCGGGTAGCATGAGTGAAGTGGTTGTAACAGCACTTGGCATCTCACGGAAAGAAAGATCGCTCGGTTATTCTACACAGCAGGTAAAAGGAGAAAACCTCACGTTCACGAAAGATCAGAATGTATTAGGTTCTTTAGCCGGTAAAGTTGCGGGTGTGCAGGTAACCGGTTCATCCGGCGCCAGTATGGGTGGAACGCAAAAAATAAAGATCAGGGGTGTGAACTCAATCAGTGGCAGCGGTGCTCCATTGATCGTAATAGATGGTACCCCAATTTCCAATTCAAATTTCAGCGGCAGCAATGCGAATGGTGTTGACTTTGGTAATATCGGACAAGACATCAATAATGAAGATGTAGAGGATATCAGCGTGTTAAAAGGTCCTACTGCATCTGCACTGTATGGTATCCGGGGACAATATGGAGTGATTATGATCACTACTAAAAAAGGAAAGAAGGCAGCGAAGAAGCCGGTCATTTCTGTGAATTCAGCTTTCTCAGTGGAAAAAGTAGGAAACTTTCTGCCGGTACAGAATATCTACGGCGTAGGTAATAACCAGACATTCCTGACGTTGCCCGGTGGACAGAAATATATCAATGGTAATGATGAAAGCTGGGGTCCTAAAATGGATGGCACACCTGTGCGTATGTACTATAGTTTTTATCCGCAGGATCCGCAGTTTGGACAACTAACACCGTTTGTTCCACAACCAAACAATATTGAAGACTTTTTTGAAACGGGACATAATATTAATAACGGCGTATCGCTTACAGGTGGGGGCGAAAATTCTACTTTCCGCCTAAGCTATAATAATACTTATATCAAGGGCACTTATCCCAACTCTCATTTAAAGAGAAATAATATTGGTTTAAATGCCAGCCTGCAGGCTACCAGCAAACTCACGATTGGCGCTAATGTGAATTATGCAAATAACAAGGGCCAGCGTCCGTCACAAGGTTACCAGGGTTCGTTTACAGGAGCGGTGCAATGGTTTCAACGCAATCTTGATATACACAGGCTGAAGAACTATAAATATGCAGATGGCACTATCATGAACTGGAACGTAAATCCGAGTACCAGTTTGGGTGTTATTACCAACAACAGGCCAAGCGACTGGAACAATCCTTATTTTGATGCATACGAGAATATCAACTCCGATTCAAGAGATCGCTTTTTCGGAGATGTAAATGTTAGCTACCAGTTACTTCCCGATTTAAAAGTAAGCGGGTTTGTAAGAGGTGATTTATATACTCAAAAGCTTTCCAGCATCACTGCGTTTGGTGGAAGATTGGACGAAGGCTACGCCGAAGGAAAGTACCAGAACAAAGAAATAAACTATGAATTGCTGCTGGAATATAAAAAACGTTGGGATAATATTACCCTCAATGTAAATGTTGGAGGAAACCTTTTCAACCAGGATTACTCTTCTATTTCCGGAGCAACAGCGGGTGGTTTATCAAGCCCGGGCTGGTATAACCTGGCAGCTTCTATCAACAGGCCATCTGTAACACAGTTTATCAGCAAGAAGCAGGTACGTAGTGCTTATGGAATGGTTTCTCTTGGCTATAAAGATTATTTATTTCTCGATGCTTCGCTGAGAAATGATATATCTTCTACACTACCGGCGCACGACAACTCCAATCTATATCCTTCGGTGTCCGGAAGTTTTGTTTTCTCTGAATTGCTGAAATCGAATATTCTCACATTTGGAAAATTGAGATCCAGTTTTGCTGTTGCAGGAACTGACAACTCTCCTTATCAAATGTCACCGATTTATGTAGCAGGTACTACTTATTCCGGTACTTCTGTTATCAACACATTGGCCTTACCAAGCACATTGAGAAATCCAAATCTCAAACCTTCTTATGCCAATTCGTTTGAAGTAGGAGCTGATCTTCGTTTCTTCAAGAGCAGGATTGGGTTGGATGTGACTTATTATAAGCAAGTCAATAAAGACCAGATACTACCGCTGCAGGTTCCTTCCGGAAGTGGTTATACGAATGCGTTGATCAATGCCGGGCAGATATCTAATAAAGGAATTGAAATTACGCTAACGGCCACACCTGTTCAAACCAGGTTGATCCAGTGGAACACAGTCATCAATTTTGCCCGTAATAAGAGTATGGTTGATGAACTTCACCCTGATCTGAAGGCTTACCAGCTTGATGCAAATACTTATTCAAGCCAGACTATTTATCTTTTCTCCAATGAGAAACAACCTTTCGGTTCATTAATTGGCCCGGGTTATAAAAAAGATCCTGCAACAGGATTGCCATTACTTGATGCGAGCAATATGCCTATACAGGAATTGAATAAAAACTTCGGCTCAGTAGTGCCCAACTTCACAGGAGGTTTCCTGAATACAATTAAAGTTGGTCCCGTTGATCTGAATGCCATGATTGACTTCCAAAGCGGTGGTAAGTTTTTTAGCTGGTCACAAATGCTCGCAGTAAAATCAGGACAATCAGTAAGAACAGCCGCTATAAATGAGAATGGTAAAAATGTTCGTGACCCATTAGTTGATGGTGGCGGTTACTCGATTACAGGTATTTCGGCGGCAAATGGTTCAAAAGTTTCTGTGTATGTAGATGCAAGAACATATTTCAGGAATAATATCGGAACACGTATTTACGATGAATGGTTGTACGATGCCTCCTTCGTTAAATTAAGAGAAGTAAGTCTCGGCTACACGTTCAGGAATAACATATTGAAGAAAACACCATTTACTGCATTGCGTATTGCCCTGATTGCACGCAACCCTGTAATGATCTGGCAAAAAGCTCCAAAGGGACTTGATCCATCAGAGTTATCTGCCGGCAGCGCTTCCATAAGCTGGATTGAAAAAGGAGAGCTTCAAACAGTGCGATCATTTGGAGTAAACCTGAACGTAACCTTTTAATTAACCGCTAAACAAAATATTATGCGTAGTATATATAAACTGATATTGCCGGTTCTTTTGGTTGGAGCTGTCGGTTGCAAGAAGTTTGACGACTCCTACTACAAAGACCCGAACAACCCGAGCAACGCATCGGCTACACAGCTTATTGCTAACGCGGAGTTGTATCTGCCCTCGATGAGTTCAAATGCATTCGGGGTACATTACCCGCAATATCTTTCACTTACACTTTTTACAGATAATAGCCGTTACATTACCACCAACTTTGCTTTTTCATCGTGGTACACAGGTCCGCTGATGGATGTTGAAACGGCGCTGAACAATCCCATGAACGCCAGCCACGGTCCGGTTGAAAATCAGTCAGCAGTTGCTAAAATCCTGAAGGCTTACTTCATGTGGTTTATTACTGATCGTTGGGGTGATGTGCCTTATTCCGAAGCATGGAAAGGCCAGGGAAATTTTACACCGAAATATGACAAGCAACAGGATATTTACAATGCGCTTTTTACATTGCTCGATGAGGCAAACAGTCAATTCGTTCTCACTAATGGAACGATCAAGAATGATATTGTTTACAATGGCGATGTCAATAAATGGAAGCGTCTTGGCAATACCATTCATTTACTCATGGCACTTCGCCTCAGCAAAGTAGATGCTAATAAAGGAAAAACAGAATTCAACAAGGCATTGACCAATGGCATCATGACGAGCAATGCTGATAATCTTTCATATCCGCATCTTGCCGAGCAGGTCAATGAAAACTTCTGGTATAATTCATTTACACGACTTGGCAGAGAGTGGTATGCATTGAGCAAACCATTGGTTGATTATATGAAGCCATTGAATGATCCGCGTCTTCCCATTTTTGGAAATACAAACCAGGCTGGTCAGTATGTTGGATTGGAATACGGAAAAGATGTAGGAAACTCCAATGATATTCCGCTGGTTTCATTGCTGGGATCAAGCTTGAGACAACAAACTTCACCAGTGAGATTGGTTACTTACGCACAGGCGCTTTTTGCAAAAGCAGAAGCAGCCAAACTTGGATGGATTACGGGCGGTGATGTGGAAGCAAAAACAAATTATGACGAAGCTATCAAACAATCACTTTTACAGTGGACAGGATCGTCTGCTACATTTGCAACCTTCATTGGCACAGCCGGGGTGACATATGATCCTGTGAATGCGTTAAGCCAGATCGGTTACCAACGTTGGGTGCACCTATTCCTGCATGGATATGAAGGATGGGCAGAATGGAGAAGAACAGGATTTCCTGCATTAACAGCGCCGGCAACAGCCAATGGCGGAAAAATTCCCCGTCGCGAAGGCTACCCTACACAGGAGGCAAATAACAATGCGGCAAATTATAATGCTGCGGTTGCTGCATTTCCTTATGGCGGCACAGATGGTTTGAATGCGAGAGTATGGTGGGATAAACCGTAATGAATTATCAACAGATGAACAAGGAATAATGAATGCAGAAGTCAAATTCGGGATTCGTTATTCCTTGTTCAATATTCGATATCCCTCACGGTTTATTTTTTTAACCGGTTCAGCTTTTTTCCTTTCTCTATAAATGTTTCAACAATGCCTCTTGTTTCCAGGTCGAGACGAATGGAGATAGTGTACCAGGGAATGGAACGTTTGAAGCCCGGCATTTTCTTTTTAATGATCCTGGTTACATCATCTGTTAACTCAGTAAAAGTTTTTCCTTTGGTTCCTTTCAGGCTTTGAAGAATGGCTGCTTTGACCGGCTCGTAAATAGCAGCGTCAAACTTTCTTTCAGTACCAGTAATGGGGTGAGTGACAGTTGTTTTTTTCGGCTTAATGGCTTTAGCCATAACTATCTTTTGCTTTTGAAAAAATCTTTCATCAGTTGACCACATTCTTCTTTCATCACACCGTGGATGATCTGTGTTTTGGGATGAAAGGGCCAGTTGCTGCCGGTAATTCGTTTGTGCCCATTCTTTTCATCATCGGCGCCCCATACTATTTTACTGATCTTGCTCCAGTATAATGCGCCGGCACACATCAGGCAGGGCTCTACTGTTACATACAATGTTGCTTCGGGCAGGTATTTACTTCCCAGTGCATTGAAGGCGGAAGTCAATGCGATCATTTCAGCATGGGCGGTTGGATCATTTAACCGTTCAGTCATGTTATGTCCGCGGGCAATTATTTTCTCATTTAATACTACGACAGCGCCAATAGGAATTTCATCATCTTCCAATGCTTTCTTTGCTTCTTTGATCGCCTGCATCATGAAATATTCATCGGTCATTACAAAGAGATTTGGCTAACTTGATATAAAATTACAGGTAAATGGCCGACATCAGCAAACTGGATAAGCTGCGCCGCTATTTTGAAAGCGGCATCACCAGGTCGTATTCCTTTCGAAAAGAACAATTAAAGAAATTAAAAAGGGCCATACTTGATAATGAACAGGAACTGTATGCCGCCTTGCATGCTGATCTTAAAAAAAGCCCTGAAGAAAGTTGGGTAACCGAACTGGGAATGGTGGTAGCAGAGATCAATGCTGCTTTAAAGAATTTGCGGAACTGGATGGAACCGGAAAGGGTAGGCACAAACCTACTCAACCTTCCTTCATCAAGCAGGATAATAAATGAACCATTAGGTGTTGTACTCATTATTGCCCCCTGGAATTATCCCTTCCAATTATTGATCAATCCACTGGTGGGCGCTATTGCTGCAGGCAATTGTGTGGTGCTAAAGCCAAGTGAATCCGCATCTGCAACAGAAGCAGCGATCAGGAAACTGGTAGAAACAACCTTTGAGGAAGAGTATATTTTATATGTTGAAGGAGAAGGAGCCACTGTTGTGCCTGCACTGGTGAATGCGTTTACATTCGATCATATTTTCTATACGGGTAGCACAGCGGTGGGAAGGATCATTTATAAAATGGCAGCGGAAAAATTAATTCCTGTTACACTGGAATTAGGAGGAAAGAGCCCATGCGTAGTAGAAGCAGATGCCAATATTAAAGTGGCTGCAAGAAGGATCGCCGTCACCAAATTTTCAAATGCCGGCCAGATGTGTGTTGCTCCCGATTATTTGCTGGTGCATGAATCGAAGCTGAATGAACTGCTGGAAAACCTGAAAGCAGCGGTTGTAAAATTTTTCTCTGATAAACCAGAAGACGATTATAGCTATTGCCGTATTATCAACGAAAAGCAATTTGACAGGCTCAGTAGTTATATCAATAACGGAAAGATCGCTCATGGAGGCAGGACCGATAAAAGCAAATTGTTTATCGAGCCAACTATTCTTACGGGTGTTGCTACGTCTTCTCCTGTAATGCAGGAGGAAGTATTCGGTCCCGTGTTACCGGTTTTTTCATTCTCAGGAAAAGAGGAAGCCATGCAGATCATACGGCAACATCCTAACCCTCTTGCTTTTTATGTGTTCACATCGAGTAAAAAGAAAGAAGATGACTGGCTGAGTAGCGTGGCTTTTGGCGGGGGCTGCGTTAACAATGCCAGCTGGCATTTGACAAACCATCATTTGCCATTTGGCGGAAGAGGGTTTAGCGGCACTGGTTCTTATCATGGAAAATTTTCGTTTGATACATTCAGCCATCGCAAGGCCGTTATGAAAACACCGACCTGGTTTGATCCGGCTATTAAGTATCCACCATTTAAAGGGAAATTGAAATTGTTCAAGCGGGTGATAAGATGAGTAATGAGTAATCAGTAATGAATAATCTAGTATGGCGACTAAATCCATCACAAGAAGGTTAAAAAGAGTGTTGATCGTTTTATTGGTCTTCATTCTTGCCTTTGCTGTATATGTAGAGATCGTCAACCGAAATTCTAAGAATATGAATTATCGTCAAAAAGTATTGAAAGCCGTTTATCCCGCCTGGATGTGGTTCACAAAGCTTACAGGAAAGAACACCAAACAGCTGGCCAATGAAAAAGCCAAACCATCCGTTTCTTTTTATTCGTTAAAAGGGACTTTAAATAATGGGGCTGAGTTTGACTTTGCCACATTAAAAGGGAAAAAAGTATTGCTGGTAAACACCGCAAGCGAATGTGGTTACACCAACCAGTATGATGACCTGCAAAAGCTTTCGGAACAATACAAGGACAAGCTGCAGGTGATAGGTTTCCCCGCCAACGATTTTAAAGAACAGGAAAAAGGAACAGATGAGCAGATAGCAGAATTTTGCCGCGTGAACTTTGGCGTAACTTTTCCATTGATGAAAAAAAGTACGGTGATAAAAGGCGCGGAACAAAATGCAATATTCAAATGGCTGACCGATCCGGCCATGAATGGCTGGAATGATAAACCGCCATCATGGAATTTCTCTAAATACCTGGTAAGCGATGATGGAGTATTGTTGAATTATTTTGGCCCATCGGTAGAACCGTTGGGGAAAGATATTGTGGAAGCGGTGAAGAACAGATGAACAGAGGAACGGATGAATATTGAAGTCAGTTGCTGAGTCGTTTAAGGGATTAAATTTTGAATACTTTAAAATAGCATATGCTAAAGCATGTTCGCTAAAGCAGATATTGAAAAATACTTTGTTGCTGAAAAACAGGAAAGCCTCTGGTTTCTCATCATTGGTATTGTGGCTGTGTCAGTGGCTATTGTTTTTTTCTTTATTCTCAAAACACAGTTTTACAGGGGAGCCGCGATCCCTTTGTTTTTAGTTGGTATTATTCTTGGAACAGTGGGCTACACCGTCAATAAAAGAAGTGATAATGACAGGATCAGCAACGTGTATGCTTATGACATGGATCCTTCACACTTAAAGCAAAAGGAATTACCAAGAATGGAATCAGTTATTAAAAAATTTGTAGTCTATCGTTATGTTGAGATCTTCCTTTTTCTCATCGGTGTGGCGCTATACATTTATTTTATCTGCGACTTTAATAACGATCTTTGGCGGGGCTTTGGGTTAGCACTGGCGATCATGGCTGTGATTGCTTTAATTGGCGATCATTTTGCCGAAAAGAGAGCTAAGCATTACACCAAAGGATTAAAAACATTCACCGAAAAATTTTAGTTATGACTTACAATGATATTATCGGCACTATTGGCGTAGGGCTGATACTGATGGCCTTTTTTCTTAACACGATAAAGATGATTCCCCAGGAAGGCATGCTGTATTTTGTACTGAACATTATTGGCGCGGCCCTTGCCTGCTATGCTTCATTCCTGATCAATTACTGGCCATTTGTGATACTTGAAGGAACATGGACACTCGTATCGATCTATGGATTGATGAAGAATATGCGGATAAAGATGACTTAGGTCGGGACGCTTAAGCGGCCTGAGCTTTACAAGTGACTCGAACACTTATATTATAAACCTTAAACTATGCATTTTCTTCCCGATGAAATTTATCATGTCTATAATCGAGGGAATAATAAGCAGAGAATTTTTTTCAGTGAAAGAAATTACCTGTTCTTTTTAAAAAAAGTACGAGAACAGTTATTGCCCTACTCTGATATTGTAGCCTATTGCCTGATGCCGAACCATTTTCATTTTATGCTGCAACCGACAGAAAATGGGCTAAAGGAAAGAAACTCTTTTGGCGGAAAACCTATGCAGGAATTGGCTTATCGTATTGGTATTTTGCTCAGCAGCTATTCGCAGGCTATCAATAATCAGAATAAAACCACAGGATCATTATTTCAGCAAAAAACAAAAGCGAAAATTTTAGCAGAAGATGATAACGGCCGCAGGATAAGTTATTTTGAGCAATGTTTTCATTATATACACTTAAATCCCGTAAAGGCAAAGTTGGTGACCAATGCGGCGGACTGGGCTTATTCTTCATATTCCGATTATATAGGATTGCGAAACGGCAGTTTATGTAATAAAGAGCTATTCTTTTCCTTAACTAGATTAAGTGTTGATGAGATGGTGAATAGAATGAAAGAAGGGGTTGAAGAAAAGATTTTGGAGAAGTTATTTTGAAAGGGAAGATAGAGTTTAACCCTCATTAGCGCCCAAACTTAACCAGCGCGTGCAGCATTGAATAAGATGAATGGTTCAGGCCGCTTGCAGCGCGCCGACCCCTATTCAGTCGGGCATTTCTCGTGGTAGTTGATCAATTCTATTGGCGTTTTCTCAAACTCATAACCACTATAAGTAGTGGCAATCTCGTCAAGTACTGCATTGATCTCTTCTTCGGTTTTTAGAGTCACCAGCTTGTTACGAAACTCTTTGATGTTTGGCAAACCTTTCAGGTAATTGGCATAATGTCTTCTCATTTCATTGATGCCAACAACGGGGTTTTTCCATTCAACAGATCGCTGCAAATGTTTTCTGCAAACAGCCACACGATCATCAATAGTGGGAGCCGGCAAATGTTCACCTGTTTTTACAAAATGTTTGATCTCGTTAAATATCCAGGGATAACCGATAGCGGCTCTCCCGATCATGATGCCATCAACACCATAACGGCTTTTATACTCCAATGCTTTTTCGGGCGAATCAATATCACCATTACCAAATATGGGAATAGTGATGCGGGGATTGTTTTTTACTTTACCGATCAGCGTCCAGTCAGCTTCACCTTTATACATCTGTGTTCTTGTGCGACCATGTATCGCCAGGGCTTTAATGCCCACATCCTGTAACCGCTCCGCCACTTCTTCAATATTTTTTGTCTGGTCATCCCAGCCCAATCTTGTTTTTACAGTAACGGGTAATGAAGTTGATTTAACAACGGCAGATGTTAGTCGCACCATCAGGTCAATATCTCTTAATACACCTGCGCCGGCGCCTTTCAATGCAACTTTCTTTACCGGGCAACCGAAATTGATATCGAGCAGATCAGGGTTTGTTACTTCTACGATTTTGGCGGCCAGCGACAAACTTTCTTCATCACCGCCAAATATCTGGATGCCGATGGGTCGTTCATAATCAAAAATGTCAAGCTTTTTCTTGCTTTTAATGGCATCACGGATCAATCCTTCTGATGAAATGAATTCGGTGTACATCAGGTCAGCGCCATTATCCTTACAAACGGCACGAAAAGGAGGATCGCTTACATCCTCCATGGGAGCGAGGAGTAAAGGAAATTCGGGGAGCGATATG
>DASVNY010000523.1:0-3110 GCA_036383615.1 Chitinophagaceae bacterium | reverse complement strand
TAAGGCGCCACTGCTTGTCTTCAGGTCACTATCTATACTTTGCAATAAGGAACGAATTCCTTTGCCAAGCGCTTCTTTATTTTGTTTGGGATTAGTCATCTTCAGTTATTTGTTTATGGTTTTTCGCTTATGGTTCAGGAGAGTGCGTTTAACAACAAACTATAAACCATAAACAACAAACTCACAGCTCCAGTATTCGCTCTTCATTCTTGATCTTCGTCAGATCGTTTTTTTGTAAAATCTCCTTAGCAAGATTCAAATAGTTTACCGATCCTTTACTGCTGGCATCGTATAATACAACAGGCTTGCCCACACTGGGGGCCTCGGCAAGACGGGCATTCCGGTGAACGATGGTGCTGAATACCATATCTTCAAAATGACGGCGCACTTCACTTACCACCTGGTTGCACAAACGCAAACGGCCATCATACATGGTCATTAATATTCCTTCTATTACCAATGAAGTATTGAGCCTGCTTTGAACGATCTTGATAGTGTTTAATAATTTACCCAATCCTTCCAATGCGAAAAACTCGCATTGAACGGGAACAACAACGGAATCAGAAGCTGTTAATGCATTCACAGTGATCAGGCCCAGCGAAGGGGAGCAATCAATAATGATGAAATCGTATTCATCTCTTATGGCATCGAGCTGGTTTTTCAACACCATTTCCCGGTTAGGGTAATTGATCATTTCGATCTCTGCGCCTACCAGGTCGATATGAGAAGGGATCAGGTCAAGATTAGGTATCTCTGTTTTTAATACCACATCCTTTGCTCTTGCCTGGTTCACCATGCAGTCGTAAAGACTTTGCGTGATATTGTGAAGATCAAACCCAACACCTGTTGTGCTATTGGCCTGTGGGTCGCCATCGACCAGCAGGGTTTTGTATTCCAATACGGCAAAACTCGCCGCCAGGTTGATGGCGGTGGTGGTTTTGCCAACCCCACCTTTCTGATTTGCTACTCCGATTATTCTTGCCATTTTATCTTTCGTCCTTTTTCTTTACAGGTTGATCGTATCACCAATTACGGGCAGGTGTAATTTACAGCCCGCTGTTTCAAATGCTTTTGAGGCTTTTTCATGATCGACTTTGATAAATCCAAATGTATCAAAATGAACGCCTACGATGGTTTTACAGTCGATCATTTTTGCCGCTTCAACTGCATCGGCATAGCCCATGGTAAAATTGTCGCCGATGGGCAATACCGCAAAATTTAGTTTTGCCCATTTTGGCACCAATTGCATGTCCAACGTTAATGCTGTATCACCGCTATAATAAAAATTTCCTTCTTTACCGTAAACGATAAAACCCATCGGATTTCCACCATAACTGCCATCAGGCAGGCCACTGCTGTGTTGTGCCACCACCGCTTTCACAGCAAAATCGCCAAAATCCCAGCGGCCACCGGTATTCATCGGGTGAGTATTCTTTACCCCTTTTTTATTCAGCCATTCGTGAATTTCCCAGCTACAAACCACTTTGGCGCCGGTTGCCTGGGCAATAGCTACACAATCCAGGATGTGATCAACATGGCCATGTGATTGAAGAATATAATCAGCTTCAATATCGGCTATAGAAATATCCTTTGCCAACTCGTTAGCGCTGATAAAAGGGTCGAACAATATTTTCTTGCCATTTGTTTCAACCTGGAAACAGGAATGACCGTAATAAGTGAATTTCATGGTAAAATCCGATCCCGGCAAAAATAAGCGTTCATGAAAACACTGCCTGAAGGCCGGCTATCTTAATTTTGACAAACTATGCGCAACACTCCTTTTTGGTGGATATTGATCGGTATCATGGTGCTGTTGGACATTTATTGTTTCCAGGCTTTGAAAGTGATCACACATTCAGCCAGCACCAAAACAAGGAGCATTGTTTATGCAGTCTATTGGACGATATCGGCTGCGGCTGTTATCACCCTGGTCATTCTGCCATACCTGAAATTTGAGCACCAGTCAAAGCTTTTCAGGGCAACCATTTTTGCGATAATTGTGGGATTATTCTTTGCCAAATTGATAGCGGCAGTCTTCTTCCTTATTGATGATATCCGCAGGGGCGTTCAATGGATCATTGCCCGGTTTTCATCGCGGGATAAAGAAATTACGGGAATGCCGGAAGGAGAGGGAATATCCCGTTCAGTGTTTTTTAGTTGGGCAGGCATGCTGGTAGGAGGCGGACTTTTTGGTTCATTGCTTTATGGTTTTGGTAATAAATACCGCTATCATTTAAAAAAAGTAAAGCTGTCATTTGCTAATCTTCCGGGTTCTTTTAAAGGATTGAAAATTGTTCATATCTCAGATATCCATTCGGGTAGTTTTACGGATAAGGAAGCTGTGATAAGAGGTGTGCAGAAGATAATGAATGAAAAGCCTGATCTCATTCTTTTCACCGGCGATCTTGTTAATAATACCTCCGATGAAATGGATGATTACATGGATGTATTTGACAAACTCAAGGCCCCGCTTGGCGTTTATTCCACCTTAGGCAATCATGACTATGGTGATTATGTGCAATGGGATAATGCTGAAAAAAAACATGCTAACCTGGATAAAATGAAAAATATCCATGCGCAATTAGGTTGGCGCTTGTTAATGAATGAACATGTCGTTTTGGAAAAAGGAGATGATAAGATCGCAGTGCTGGGTATCGAGAACTGGAGTGCAAAGGCCCGGTTTCCCAAATATGGCGATATGAAAAAAGCGCATACCGGCGCTGAAGCATATCCCTTTAAAATACTGATGAGTCATGATCCTTCTCACTGGGATGCTGAGATAAGAAAATTTTATCCCGGAGTTGACCTGATGCTTTCAGGGCATACACACGGAATGCAATTCGGGGTAGAGATCCCGGGATTTCGCTGGAGTCCCGTTCAATATGTTTATAAGCAATGGGCCGGGTTGTATGAAAAGGATGATCAAAAACTGTATGTGAACAGGGGATTTGGATTTATTGGTTACCCGGGTCGGGTTGGAATTTTACCTGAGATCACCGTTTTGGAACTTGTTTGATTTTTCCCGCAGATATGCGCAGGTCAAACATAATATCTTGCAAAGGCGCAGCGTCGCGAAGAAAAAATAGCCGGTCTTCAATCGTTGCGGCTTT
>DASVNY010000522.1:0-5843 GCA_036383615.1 Chitinophagaceae bacterium | reverse complement strand
CCTGTCGTTCGGGAAAAGCATTCGCTGATTCAGACAAGTAATCATAGGCCTCTTTATTTTGTTTGAACCAGCGGGCCACTTGCGGGGCAACGATACCCATATACAGGTTATAAAAACGTCGAACAGCCTTACGTTGGGGTTTCGAAAATTCAAGTATCACCAGTTGGCCACCGGGTTTTAGAACCCGGCACATTTCTGTAAGCCCGTTCTCTAAGTTTTCAAAGTTCCGCACACCAAACGCTGCCATCACGGCATCAAACGAATTTGGGGCGAAGTTTATTGTTTCAGAATCACCGCTTTGTAATTCGATTTTTCCCCCAAGCCCTTCTTTTTCAATCTTTTTTCTTCCCACCTCCAACATCTGTTCCGAAATGTCAATACCCACAATTTTTTCCGGTTTTAGCAGCTTGCTGGCCATGATGGCCATATCGGCTGTACCGGTGGCCACATCAAGAATAGTTTTTGGGGAATCTTTTGCCAGTAAACGGATTGCCTTTTTTCGCCAGCCAACATCTGTGCGGGCCGAAAGAAAACGGTTCATAAAATCATAGCGACCGGCGATGCGATCGAACATTTCAGCTACCTGCTCCTTCTTAGTCTTACCAGAATTTTTGAAAGGAATAATATGATCGTGAGGTAATGGTTCTGACATAGAATCACAAAGGTAAAGGGTTGTGTTTGTTGAGAAGATAATGTTTCGATCAAATCTGGCAGTCTTGTTTTGGTGATGACAGCCTACGCTAATATATTTGCAGCCCGTTGGGGGTTTAGCTCAGCTGGCTAGAGCGTTTGCATGGCATGCAAAAGGTCACCGGTTCGACTCCGGTAACCTCCACTATCACCCACCGAAGCATTTGCTACGGTGGGTTTTTTTTCTCCGGTTCAGTTTTTGATTGCAATCTACTGCAACACTTGACCAGCCTTTCCCAAATTTATTCTACACAACAATCTCCTGGTGCTTATTCTGCCAAAGCCAGCAGCAACTAATGTATGCTCACTGGTGAATCTTTTAATTTAAGTCATGATTATGCCTGTGCATGAGCACAGTGATAGATTAAGTAACCTAAAAACGATCGTATGAAGTCAACTATTTACTTTGTAAGTATTCTTATCACTATTCTATTAAGCGCTTGCCGCTCATCTTACAAAAGCCTGCAGGAAGAATTCCAGGAAAACAGGTATAGCCCCAAAAACGCATTGAACTGGGCGGGTACATACCGCGGCACGGTTCCCTGTAATGGTTGCGAGGGGATACAAAAAACGCTTACGCTTGACAGCGCTTTTAATTACCAGCTAAGCATTAGATACATTGGTAAAGAAAACAGCGAGCTCAAATTTTCCGGCATTTTTTATTGGAACGAGCAAGGCAATATTATCACCCTAATCGAATCTGATGATCTCGCTACCAGTTATTTTGTCGTTGATAATGCATTGGCCCAGGTGGATGTCAATGGCAACAGGATGAAGGCCGACGCCGCGAAGCAATATGTATTAAGCAAAGACAAATATGCTTTGGTTGACAAATACTGGAGACTCATCGAGTTGAATGGCGAAAGACTTCCAGCAGATATTATTTCATCAGAAAGGCCGCATATTTTCCTGAGTGATGAAAGCGGCGAGCTGCAGGGAAGTGTGGGCTGTAAAGAACTTGCTGGCAAATACAAACTAACAGCGGTGAATAATATCGCTTTTTCCCAGACCTCTTCTAACTTTTCCAATTGCGGGAATAAGGAATTGCAGTCAAATTTCTTAAAGGCTCTTCAGTCGGCGGACAGTTTTATCATCCAGGATGATATTTTGATACTCAGCCGGGCCGGCATAATAACCCTTGCCAGGTTCAAAGCCTTGCCCGAACCCGGTGTTCCTGTCGCGGGGAAGGATTAAAAAAAACGACTCAATCGAAAAAAAATACCGTTTAATAACTCAGACCGGCATTTGGCTAATGTTTTCATGGAAATAGGGGGTTGCCGTTGTTTCTTTACATCAGCAACGAAGCCATTAACCAAAAACCTTGTCAAATGAGATCGCTGCTGCTGGTGCAACGGAAAATGAAGAAAGGCAGTATAAAAACAAATAAGCGTTGGCCGCAGTGATTAACAACCGAAAAACAGTTGCTGCCAGGCAACTTAAAAATAAATCATAGCAGGACACAGGATGATTTTCTTATGTGTGCGGCCCCGGTTTCTACCAGGGCTTTTTTTTATTATAACTTTGTCAACCGAATAAGCGTAGTGATGTTATAATAGTAAAAGCATTTGTATGGGAGTGCTTAAACAAATAGCCGAATACTTATACTTAAAGAAAAAGGATCCTAACCGTCCCAAAAGCACATGGATCGGTTATATGCATGGCATCAACCGGCTTAGCTTACTTATTTTTATTCTTTGTCTTATCATTCTTGCTATTAAGCTGCTTTTTTAGAAGCTGATTTGGCCGCCGTGGTGCGTGTCTTCACGCACCATGACTATAATCACATTCAATAAGTTCTTTTAAACCCATTTCCGATGCGTGGAGACACGCATCGGGGCAGACCATTTCTCCTCGCGCACAATAATAGAAATTAGCTGCTCTTGTGCATGTCATCACGCACCATAATTATATCACTTCCCATAAGTCTTTTAAAAAAGGAAAATTCTTTTCATCTAACTCATAATAACGAGCGGAAGAATATTTATAATCACAAGGATCCTTCGCCAATTGCCAATGTTCAGCCAGGGGATTGTTATGAATATATTTCAGCTTTTGAACCGCAACTTTATGCGTAAACAACCGAATGGCCAATGGATCTCTTTGCCAAAATTCATAATTCTTATTAGGCGCATTAACTGCGTAACCATCTAATTTATTACCTCTTTCATTGCGAAGCATTTTTTGGAATTGGTGTGCTGTGTATTTCAAAAAAGATCCCTGAGGGCTTTCTTTTCCATTTGGCTCATTTGTGCGCCATATTAAATGAAGATGATTAGGCATGATCACAAAGGCGAATACATCGACTTTTTCTGCATCACTCAGGTATTGCAGGGAGTCAACGATAACATCTTTGTACTTGTCAGGACCAAGTAAATGTTTCCATTGGTTTATTGTGGCGGTCCAAAAATATAACTCGCCCTGGTCAATGTGAGACTTTCGTATAGGCGTAAGCCATGACTTATCCATACGATTAAAGTTAAAACAGAAGATAGGTCATGCCCTGTGTATTTGTACATCACAAAACCAGATTATTACTTAGTTCCGATGCGTGTCTCCACGCATCTGGGCGGAAAATGGCCAATGAAATGTGTTGTTTTGGCCATATCGGGTGTATGTTACAGCCGCCGTGGTGGGTGTCTTCACGCATCATAATTCTAATCACTTTTAATAAAATTCTTTAAATGTAGTTCCGGTGCGTGAGGACACACATCCGGACGATGAAAAAATTATTTCGATAGAAACTGGTAAATAGAAGCGGCCGCTTTTGCCGAAGCATTACCTCCTTTACTTAACAACTCTTTTAATGCGGCATAATCATTCTTTAGTTGTAGCTGACGGTTTTTATCTGTGAGCAATTCCTGCAATTCTATTTCAAGGTTTTTGGCAGTAAGATCATTTTGAATCAGCTCTTTCACCACCAGTTTATCCATGATAAGATTGACAAGCGAAATGTATTTCACCCGTATCACTCTTTTACCGATCTGGTAAGAGAGATAAGAACCTTTATAGCAAACCACTTCAGGAACTTCAAACAAAGCCGTTTCTAATGTAGCCGTGCCTGATGTGACCAATGCCGCTTTGGCTTGCAATAACAGATCGTATGTTTTGCCGGATACATAATAAACGTTTGCATATCCTTTCAATAACTCATTATAAAAAGCTTCATCTGCGCCGGGAGCTTTCGCGACAATGAACTGATAATCGGGAAATGAACGGCTCAGCTCCAGCATCACCGGTAATTTTTTTAAGATCTCCTGTTTGCGGCTACCCGGCAATAATGCAACAATGCTTTTGTCGGAAAACTTTTCACTTTTCACGTTTGACTTTTCACTCTCCACCACTTCCACCAGCGGGTGTCCTACGTACTCAACTTCCCAATCCCATTTGTTTTTATAATAGTCTTTTTCAAAAGGAAGGATCACGAGCATTTTATCGATGCACTCTTTCATCATCTTCACCCGGTTCTCTTTCCATGCCCACACTTGTGGCGAGATGTAATAGATGACTTTCAATCCCTGCTCTTTTGCCCATTTGGCAATGCGAAGATTAAAACCCGGGTAGTCTATAAGAATGAGCACATCGGGTTGGTTGGCAAGAATATCTTTTTTACAAAAAGCAAGATTCCGGAAAATGGTGCGCAGGTTCATCAGCACTTCTGCAAAACCCATAAAGGCAAGCTCACGGTAATGTTTGACCAGTTCAGCGCCTGCCGCCTGCATCTTATCGCCACCCCAGCAACGGATACCCGCATCGGTATCCAGTTTTCGTAATTCTTTAATAAGATTGCTGCCATGCAGGTCACCGGAAGCCTCGCCGGCAATAATGTAATATTTCATACCGGCTGCAAAATACTAATTACAAAATCTTCAGGAGTAAAATACCAATGCCATAAATGAGAGTGACGGCAAAAATGCCCTTGGCTGTTTTATCACGATGGGTGTTGATATAAAGCGTGAACAGGATCACATTGGCCAATAATGATAAGGAGCCGATAGAAGTGATCAGTTTTTTTTCCTCCAGGAACTCACTTAAAAAATCACCGAAGGAAATAGAGGAGTACTTAAAAAAGTAGATGGTGACCAAACCCAGTATCGGGCCGACCAATCCAAGAACAAGTCCAAGTTTGAGATTGTCTTTTTTGAAGATCATTTCCATTGTTTTTCAAGTTGGCTCTTAAGAACGTAATTTGTCAGGTCAAATTGTACGGGCACCACACTAACATAATTATTGGCCAGCGCCCAAACATCGGTATCCGTTCCTTTATCAAAATTCACGAACTCACCGGTGAGCCAATAATACATCTTGCCATGGGGGTCGGTTCTTTCGATAAAATCCTCTTCGTATTTGGCATACGCCTGGCGGCATATTTTTAGTCCCCGTAAAATCTCAACAGGAACTGAAGGAATATTTACGTTCAAAACAGTATGCTTGTCGAGTTTTGTTTTGAGCATATTTTCAACGATGATGCGGACAAATTTCCGGGCGCCGGAAAAATCAGCTTCGATATTATAATCAAGCAATGAAAAACCAGCCGAAGGAATGCTTTCAATGGCTGCTTCAACGGCAGCGGACATGGTGCCGGAATAGATCACATTGATACTATGGTTAGCGCCATGATTGATACCACTTAAACAGAGATCAGGCTTGCGATGCAATACTTTATCAACGGCCAATTTTACACAGTCAACCGGTGTGCCGGTGCAGGAATAAGATTCCACCCCGTCAAACACATGTACTTTATGCAAGCGAAGCGGCTGCCCGATGGTTATCGCATGGCCCATTCCTGATTGTGGTTTATCGGGAGCAACAACTATTATTTTGCCAAGGTCCTTAACGGCTTCCACCAGGTTTTTGATCCCAGGGGCGGTAATGCCATCATCGTTGGTGATAAGAATTACAGGTTTGGTCTTGCCTGTTGTCTTTTTTGGAGTGGTCTTTTTCCGGATAGGTTTTTTTGTAGCCATACAATAGCAAAAGTGTTTGTTTTTTCCGGCTTCGCCAAAACTGGCCCCGGGCAAACCCATTAAAACTTCAGAAGTTGGTGAAACAGTTAATACCGAACACGGGTGCCACGGATAAGCCAACGGTTAGTTACTCACTACTATAGAAAAGTCCGTGCTTATCCGTTCTATCTGTGCCAGCCGTGTTCATTT
>DASVNY010000521.1:0-2036 GCA_036383615.1 Chitinophagaceae bacterium | reverse complement strand
CGCAACCCGAACCTTTCAAATATGGCACTGATGAGTGTCATGCCTGCAAAATGACTATCATGGATCCAAAATTTGGATGCGAGATCATTACTACGAAAGGAAAACTATACAAGTTTGATGATGCGATCTGTATTGCTCGTTTCCTTACTGAAAACAAATTAGCAGAAAAAGATATTAAGCAAACTCTTGTTATCAATTTTGATAAACAAAATGACTTTCTCGCTGTGAACAAAGCAGTCTTTGTATTGGCACAGGCTGTCAAAACCCCGATGAACAGTCATGTAGCAGCTTTCGCAACCAAAGATGCTGCTGAAAAATTCAGCGCTGATAAATCCGGCGCAATCCTCAATTGGAAAGAAGTATTGCTAAAACTCCAATAAACTTGAAACTTCTTATTACGATATTACTTTTCATTTGCACGCTACCCGCTTTCAGCAGAACTATAATTGTCGGTTCAGGACACTCTTTCACCTCACTCAAAAAAGCGATCGAAGCTGCCAACAACAAAGACAGCATCCTCCTGCTTGCCGGTATTTATAAAGAAGGTAGCATTATTCTTACCAAATCATTGACCATAATCGGCCAAAACAACCCGGTGCTGGATGGTGAAAACAAATATGAGATACTGCTTGTGAGCGGTAAAAATATAACCATCAGGGGTCTTCATTTTCGAAATGCCGGTTACTCTGCTCTTAATGATTATGCCTCTGTAAAGCTTGTTGACTGTTCCAATGTGACAATAGAAAACAATACGATCAGCAACTCCTATTTCGCTATTCATGTTTCCAATACCAGCAACGCTGTCATCCGCACTAACAAAATAAGTGGCACACCCACATCGGAGCAATTAACAGGCAACGGTATTCACTTATGGAAATCTGATCATGCCCTGGTAGAGAATAATCATGTGCAGGGACATCGTGATGGAATATATTTTGAGTTTGTCACCGAATCTGTGATCAGGAATAACGTTAGTGAAAAAAATATTCGCTATGGCCTTCACTTTATGTTCTCCAATGATGACCGCTACCAGGGAAATACTTTCCGGGATAACGGGGCCGGTGTAGCCGTGATGTATTCTAAGAAAGTGTGGATGGAGAAAAATCATTTTGAACAGAATTGGGGTCCTTCCTCCTATGGTATTTTACTGAAGGATATCACCGACAGTCATATTTTTCAAAACACATTCCTGAAAAACACGATAGGCATCCATATGGAAGGTAGCAGCCGTATTGAAATACAAAAAAATCTTTTTAAACAAAACGGCTGGGCCATAAAAGTACAGGCCAGTTGTGACGATAATGTTTTTCAACATAACAACTTTACCGGCAACAGTTTTGATGTAGGCACTAACGGCACGATGGTGCTAAACAAGTTCACACAGAACTATTGGGATAAATATGAAGGATATGATATCAACAAAGATGGGATGGGCGATGTGCCCTATCACCCGGTAAGTATGTACTCCATGATCATAGAACAAAACCCTACTACGCTGGTCCTTTACCGAAGTTTTATGGTGTCTTTACTTGATAAAGCTGAAAAAGCTATCCCGGGTCTGACACCTGAAAGTCTTTTTGACGATAAGCCAATGATGAAATTTTTAAAGTTATGATCCGCATCGAGCATCTTAGCAAACGATTCAAAAAGTTACAGGCACTCAATGATGTGTCTGCCGGCTTTCATAAGGGACAGGTCATTTCACTGATCGGGCCCAATGCATCTGGCAAAACAACACTGATCAAATGTATCCTTGATATGGTGCGTCCTGATAAAGGAAAGATCCTTGTGAACGACAAGCCAATCACTGGCGATCCATCTTATCGCAGCCATATTGGTTATATGCCACAAATAGGCCGATATCCTGATAACATGAAAGTGGGACAACTTTTTGAGATGATGAAAAAGACCAGGAACATTCCCCGGGAAAGTATCGATACAGAGCTTCTTCAAAAATTCAATATTCATAAGATCATCGAGAAACCTATGCGTACGCTTAGTGGCGGAACCCGTCAAAAAGTTAGCGCAGCACTAGC
>DASVNY010000520.1:0-4363 GCA_036383615.1 Chitinophagaceae bacterium | reverse complement strand
AACACGGTGGGTGCCCAGGATGCCATCCAATACGATCTCAAGCACTTCTATATTAATGATGATAAAACCGGCATACACAAAAAAATGCAATACGGCCACCAATGGATTGCGGAACATTTTTTTCTGTCCGAATGCGAGCAGCAGCAGGTTTCTCCAGCGCTGGTCCTTATTGTCTGAAAGATCTTCCGGTCTTCCAAGGTTTATATTGCGGCTTATCTCCCTTATTTTTTTTGTAAAAAACCAGATAGCGGCAACGCTGATAAGAATAAATAAAATTTGTTGGGCAATTTGCATGGCAGTCGATTACAAGTGCTAATTTACGGCTTGTAAAGTAAAGAGAATTAAGAACATGTCTTCAACAAAAAAATATATACTTGACCAGTCCACAGCCGAAAAGAAATTAAGACGAATGAGCCTGGAGATCTGGGAGAACAATAGCGAGGAAAAGGAGGTGATACTTGTTGGTGTAAAAGATAACGGGTATGTGTTGGCGGCCACCATCCAAAAGATGCTTGCTGAAGTGGCAACGGTTAAGACGGAACTGATCAGTTTATCGCTTGATAAAAGAAAACCAAAGGCTGTTGAGTTGAGCAGGGAAATGGATTTTAATGATAAAGTTGTCATCCTGGTTGATGATGTTGCCAATAGTGGCAAAACATTGCTTTATGCGCTCAAGCCATTTTTATCCTCGCATCCAAAAAAGATACAGACATTGGTGATGGTACAAAGAAGTCACAATAGCTTTCCTGTTCATCCCGATTATATCGGTCTTACTATTGCCACCACTTTGCAGGAACATATTTTTGTAGAAGTAAGTGGTGATAAGGTGACGGGTGCTTATATGGAATGATTTTCCCGCCGTTCATATAAATTGCCATAAGAGGCTGCTTGTTTTTTCCCAACTTGAAGCCTGATATCACTGCAGTTAAATATATTTCTTCTGCTTTTTGGTGGTTTGCAGGGATTGTTATTCTCCCTGTTCATGTTTCGCAAAAAGTTATATAAGGGGGGATATTTTTTCCTGCTGCTTTACCTCGGTATTTTATTATTACAACTCACACTGAAAGTGATGAGCAAGGTTTGGCCGATGAGCAATTGGCCGGTGCTTTATTCTTTCACGCATTATTTGCCACTGCTATATGGACCTTTGGCATTCCTGTTTGTCAAATATCTTTTGAAACGCGGCGATTTAATAATAAGGACCTGCTGCATTTTGTTCCTGTGCTATTGATCGGTCTTTATATAGCTACTGCAAGATCAAGACCTGCTATCCCTGCGATCGATCAGTTTATATTCAGCGCACATATACGACTGTTTCTATCATTGATCAGTATTATTATTTATCATGGATTGGCCTATCGCTGTTGGGAAGCACATCGTTCATCCCTGCAACAATATTTTCTGACACCCGGAAATTGCAATTGAATTGGTTGAGACAATTCATCATAATGTGGCCATGATGATCGTTGCGGCGCTCACCGTCATTATTTACTGGTTCAGTTATTCCGCCCTTACAAAGCCCACCGTTTTTAGCTTTATCAAAGGGACAGAAAAGAGTTACCGATACTGGAAAATCAATAACGGATTTAAAGTCATAGCTTAGAAGGACAAAAACTTGTTAATGCCTTTGCAAGTAAGATATTGGCTACTTTTTTTCTTGCTTCCGCTGTTATCATTTCATGATAATAGCGAGGTTCCTGCCAAAAAGAAAATAAAGATCCTTTATGTTGGCAACAGTCTTACTTATAGCAATGACCTGCCGGCTATCGTTAAGGAGATGGGGCAAAAAGATGGAGTAACTATCAATTACGAGTCTATTCTTTTTGCCAATTATGCGTTGGAGGATCATTGGAACGATGGAAAAGTAAAAGAAGAAATAGAAAAAGGCAATTATGATTTTGTAGTGATGCAGCAAGGCCCGTCTGCGGCTCCTGAATCACAGGGGTTGTTGGAACTGTATGCAAAGATGTTTGCACAAACGTGCTATAAGGTTAAAACAGTACCTGTTTTATATATGGTTTGGCCCTCAAAGGCAAGATCTTTTGATATGGATAATGTTATAAAATCATATAGTAATGCAGCTGAAAGAACAAACTCAGTGTTAGCGCCGGCTGGTTTGGCCTGGAAAAATGCCTGGCAGAAGGACGGGACATTGCCCTTGTACTCAGAAGATGACTTTCATCCTTCTGTAACAGGCACAGTGCTGGCGGCTTTAACGGTCTATGGGGCAGTGACATTAAAAAAGGAGTTTGATTTTTTGACAAAAGCTAAAACTTCATGGAGGAAAGAAATTTCAGCAGCAAACTGGAATATCCTGGCAAAGGCAGCATTGCAAGCTTTGAATATTGATGAACAAGAAAAAACCGACAAAGCATCTTTTTGACCGTTCCGCTTATATAAGAAAACTTCCGCCCTTGTCTTTTCCTGCTAATTTTACTGAAAACAGGCAGCCACCCGGGTAAACAGCTTGTCTATCCGTTTAAGAGGAATAGTTTGCAGCCATGAGCCCTTTTTTTCGCACGATAACAGAAGCCAATAAACTCAGTCTTAACAAACCCGTTGACACGGATGTGGTGTATTATTCGGAGATAAAAGAATGGTTCACTTCAAATGCCTTTCGCAGTTTTAGTCTTAAATATGTAGTTGATAATTGCATTTATTACAAAGTCGGTAATAAAGAGCATGTGGTTTCATCAGGCAATATATTACTTGCCTGCAAGCAGCAGCATGTAAAAGCTTATTTTGAATCGGATGAATTGGTAAAAAGTATTTGTATTGACATAAAACCGGATACGGTTGCTGAAGCTTTTACGGTGATGTCGGCAGGCAGGGATCATAATTTTGATAACTATCTCGCCAATTATTTCAAACATCCCGAATTCTTTGAAGCTGTTTGCCCGGTTAGCAGTGCCACCGCTTTTCGTGATAAGTTGAATGGGCTTGTTGCTGCGATCAATAAAGGAGAAGCAGAGCAGCAGGTGAACAAAGAATGGTTTTATGATCTGCTCGAAAAGATCATTTATCACGAATATGGAAATTACCTGGCACTGAATGGCATCCGTTCTTTAAAGCTTGAAACAAAAAAAGAACTGCTAAGCCGGCTGATGATGGGAAAACAGTATATGGACGAGCAATTTTTGACGATCGAAGAAGTAAGCGAGGTGGCATCTTTCTGTAACCTGTCCGAATTTCATTTTTATCGTTCTTTCAAACAGGCTTTCGCGACAACGCCTTACCAATACATACTTAACAAACGACTCAAACTGGCTAAAGAACTATTGACAAAAGGAGAGATATCGATAACACAAATTGCGCTTGATTGCAATTTCCCTGACATTTTCACTTTCAGTAAAGCATTTAAGCGCCGCTTTGGATCATCTCCTACTAAGTTTTCGGAAACGATCATTCACTGAGAAAATTATTTACCGCTTATCGTTGATAAACTGCGTTGGCCCAACAAGCAGTTTATGACAAAGCATTTTATGTTAAGCAAAATAATTTTATCATATAAATCATCACCTATGATACGAGTAATAACAAGAGAACCTGGCAAGGTTGAATGGAACAACAATTTTACCGCCCGCTTGCTGAACGTGACAGACGAAAAGCGGAGAACCCGGATTGTGGTGCGAAAAGGCCTGGAGCATATCCTGCTGAAACTGGAAGATGTAGCAATGCTATATACTGAGAACAAAGTCGTGTTTGTGTATGACCGTGAAGGAAAGAAGTATATCGGTGAAAAGAATTTGGCCGATATTTATACAGAGCTGGATGCGAAAATGTTTTTCAGAGCTAACCGGCAGTATATCGTGAACGCGGAATTTGTCAAGAGCTATAAATCCTATGAAAAAGTAAAGTTGCAGGTGTCATTAACGATCCCTGAACTAATTCAGCATAGCATAATCGTGAGCCAGGAAAATGCACCGCATTTCCGAAAGTGGTTCAGCGATCAATAATCAATCAACCATCATGAGAATATTCTTTCTTTCACTGTTGTGCATGGAAATGCAAGTGGCAACAGCGCAGCAGCCTGCTGCCATTTCCCCGCTATTTCAACGAGTGACTGCCGCGAATGATAATAAAGTGTATGACACAAAAGCATGGGCATTTCAGAGCGGTGCGCCGGTGAGATCAACAACTCTGGTCAATGGCAACTATGTTTATTTTGGTAATGCTGAAGGAAATTTCTATTGTATTCAGAAAAAAACAGGCTCACTTAAATGGAAGTTCAGCACCGGGCAACCGATTCATTCATCTGCCTTAGCGACTGCAGGCAAGATATTCTTTTCAGATAATAAGCAAACAGTGTATGCATTGGATGAGAACAATGGAAAACTGTTATGGAAATTTGAAATGGGCGCTA
>DASVNY010000519.1:0-2705 GCA_036383615.1 Chitinophagaceae bacterium | reverse complement strand
GTTGGTGAATAATGAGAACAAACAGTACATACAACTTCGCTCAACAGGAAGCAATACCTTTCAGACTGTATCTCCTATTACTGCCGGTACAAGATTTAAGATGGAGATAAAGAATGAAACAGAATGCTATATCTATATTTTCGGGCAGGAAAAGGATGGCAGCAGTTATGTATTATTCCCATACCTGAAACCGGGTGAAACAACTTCCAAACATTCTCCCTATTGCGGCATCACCGGTTATCGTCTTTTTCCAAGAGAACAATCAATGGAAGCTGATACCATTGGAAACAGGGATTATATCGCGATCGTGGTAAGTAAGGATGAATTGAATTATGATGAGTTGAATAAAGCGATCAGCAATAGCAGTCAATCAACCTATGCTGCTAAAGTGAATGAGGCATTGCAAAGTATTTTGATCCCGTCAGCAAGGTATTCAGGCACCGGTGCCGGCACGATCTATTTTAAAGTGGATGCTAATAGTAATAAAGCGGTCGCGGCCATCGTCGCTTTTGATAAACAATAAAAATTTTTGTGAACCAACACACTGCGGCCTTTATAAAATTGATGAAACATACGCTTAAATTAAGGATGTTCTTATTGTCAAAATTGCCCAGCGCTTATTTTGCCGGGGTGAGGGTTAGAGAAGTGAATGAAACTAAGTGTGAAGTAACTGTTCCTTATAAATGGTTCTCGCAAAATCCTTTTCGTTCAACTTATTTCGCTTGTTTAAGTATGGCAGCGGAAATGAGTACCGGCGCATTGGCAATGGCTCATTTATATAAAAGAAAACCGGCTGTTTCAATGCTGGTGGTGAAAGTAGAATCAGAATATTTTAAAAAAGCAACGGGCCGAACGATTTTTATTTGCGAAGCGGGTGATGAAATGAAAAAGGCAATAGAAGAAACGATTGTAACGGGGGAGGCAAAAACGATAAGAGCGAGATCAATTGGCACCAATGAAGCAGGAGAAACAGTAGCGGAGTTTTATATCACATGGTCCTTTAAAGCAAAAGCTTAGAAAATAGTTCTTCGTAATGATACGTTAATACATGCACCTCCGTCACTCCTCGAAGGCAGATAATTAAAACCGATCTCGGGCTCTAAGAAAAAAACTCTAAAGAGTTTGAAGGTGTGAGAGAAATTTACAGTTAGGATCATTGTTGATTTATAGTTTTTGAAATTTTTTAAAGCAGGATCAGGATCGTCCGTATTGATGCTTTTTCCAATGGGAAAATCAGCAACAGGGCCTATTGAAAAATTTACCGGCTTTGAATTAAAACGATATAAAAAAGGTATTTGTAAGCGGTGAGAAAAGACTTTTGATTGATACAATGAGCCACCGCCGGGTCCTTCTGTGAAAAAACTTGCATATCTTCTTTTTTGCCAGAAGACACCGGTTTCAAAGCCACTATGCCCCGAACTTTTATACAATACCTGGATGCCGGCACCGGGAGCCAATCCATCATAGAGAGTGAGTTCTCCTGTGAGTTTAATTCCTGCTTGCAAAGTCTTTTTTTGGGAAATGCAAATTGTACAAGAAAATAGAAAGACGACCAGAGAAATGAATAGTTTTCTCATAGCAGAAGGTTTGTGTTCGGAATAGTGTAAATTGAAATGTAAACGACTTTCTGAAATAATTATTTTAAATAAATTGATCTTTAATTTCAGGTAATATGAAAATAGCATTTCATGGAGCAGCAAGAACTGTAACGGGATCAAAGCATTTGCTGACATTAAAGAATGGAAAAAAGATACTGCTCGATTGCGGGATGTTCCAGGGCATGGGCAAAGAGGCAGATCTTTTGAACAGGGAGTTTGGATTTGATGCCGCAGAAGTGGATGTGATGATCCTTTCACACGCACATATCGATCATAGCGGACTGATTCCCAAATTGACAAAGGATGGTTTCAGGGGAAAAATATTCTGCACCCCGGCCACAAAGGACCTCACGTCGGTTTTGCTCGAAGATTCCGCCGAGATACAGGAAGATGAAGTGAAGTATATCAATAAGAAAAGAACAATGAGCGGCCTGCCTTATTTGCGACCGCTTTACACTCTCGAAGATGCAAAGAAAAGTTTGGAGCATTTCGCGGAAGCCGGTTATGGTGTTTGGTTCGATGTGATCGAAGATGTGCAGGCCATGTTCACCGATGCGGGTCATATCATCGGCAGCGCCTGTGTTCATTTGAAAATAAAAGAGAACGGGAGGGAAACCAGGTTAACATTTAGCGGTGATGTAGGCAGATATCGGGATGATATTTTAAGATCACCTGAGAATTTTCCGCAAGCGGATTATATCATTCTTGAATCAACTTATGGAAACAGTTTGCATGATGAGCATTACACTACTCCCGACCTGTTGTTGCGATGGATAGAAAAAGCCTGCGTGCAAAAGAAAGGTAAATTGATCATGCCGGCATTCAGCGTGGGGCGAACACAAGAGCTACTGTATTCACTCAATCAACTGGAGCTGGAAAATCGCCTGCCTGATCTTCCTTATTTTGTTGACAGTCCTTTGAGCATTGAAGCAACCGAGATCGTTAAACGTTATCCGCAATATTTTAATAAACGTATCCAGAAGATCATGCAGGAGGATAATGATCCTTTTAATTTCATCGGGCTTAAATATGTTAAATCAGTGGAGCAATCGAAGCTGCTCAACTTTCAAAATGGCCCCATGGTAATTATTTCTGCAAGCGGCATGG
>DASVNY010000518.1:0-5206 GCA_036383615.1 Chitinophagaceae bacterium | reverse complement strand
CATAACCGGCTTTCACGTTTCCATACTTGGGATTGTCAACCGTGAGACGGTAAACATGGGCATAGTAAGAGTTGCAGGAATTAGCAATAGAAAGTCTGACATTGGCAGCGTGACCACCACCCGAGTGGGTACAGGCAGGTTTGCCATGACCACATAACAAGTAGCGACCCGGGCAGGGAAACCCATAATTGGCAGTGATGATACCTTCATCCAAAGCCACCAACGCACCTAATGGTTTGAAAGTAGAGCCCGGTTCATATAAACCGGCAATGGCCCTGTTAAGCATCGGTCCTGTTACATCCAATTGCATTTTACCAAAATTCCTGCTTCCTTCCGGACCGGTAAGATCATTGGGATTGAAGTTGGGACCTGAAACCATCGTGAGTATGCCACCCGTTTTTGGATCAATAGCAACAACGCCGCCGACTTTATTTGTCATTAATTTTTCAGCCAGTTGTTGCAGCTCTACATCTATATAAGTTCTTAAACCACGCCCGGCAATAGCGGAGGTATCAAAAATGCCATTCTCATAGCGACCCACCAACCTATTTTTATTATCCTTGATCATGTACTGAACGCCGCGTTGTCCCATCAGCACTTTTTCATAATAGGCTTCAAGTCCGGTTTTTCCAATGTAATCGCCCTGCCGGTAATAATCACCGGAACGTTGAATATCGATGGGATCAACTTCACGGATATAGCCCATGACATGTGCACCGGCATTAAAAGGATAGCTTCGTATGGGTCGTTCTACCAATGCAAAGGCTGGAAACTTCCAACCATTTTCTTCAAACCTCGCTTGAAGGTCTGGCGTAAGCAATCCTTTGAAAACAGAGGGTCTTACAGCTGTATTTTTGATCCTGGCCTCTAATATTTTTTTATTGAATTCTACGGTATCAATATTCAGGAGCCGGCAAAATTCAAGGGTATCCATTCCTTTTACCTCTGCAGGCACAACCATGAGATCGTAGATAATAGTATTGTTGAGGATCGCTTTTCCATTGCGATCATAAATGATACCTCGTTCGGGATAAATGATCTTTGGGAAAACCGCATTATCAAATGCGAGTTGTTTGTATTTGCCTTCTACTACCTGCAGGTAAAATAACTGGGCGATGATCACCACAAAAGCAACCAGGAATATAAGTCTGATGATACGGCTTCTTGATTGGTTAAACACAGGCATAGCGGTAACAAGAAAATGAGATGGAACTTTGCGAAGAAAGATTTAATAACAAATACAAAGTACGATCATGAAATGAGGCTTTCCAAATGTTTGAAGAAATAAATTTTCTTTTAAGAAAACTTTCAGGAACAGGAGTAGTTGAAGAAAGTATCGCAAGGCTCGCCAAGGATACGCAAAATCCTCTGCGGCCCTTGCGGTTCATTGAGCTCTTTGCGATACAAAAACTCTTTGTGCTCTTAGTGGTCTTTGTGGGATAGCTTAAGGGTCCAATCTTGGAGATTCATCATGCTGTATTGGTACGAAACTTCAGGCGGCGCGGAAAGAGTAGTTCAGTTGTTATGATCAATAGCATGCTGATGCCGGTAGTAGAAACCACTTTTACCAGGAAATCAAGAAAACTGCCAAACTGCAGCCATTGCAGGAAGGTCATATAGCCATGATGAAAAACGGTAAGGATAAGTGCATAAACAAGGTAAGGTGTCCAACCCATTGCTTTGGGTGAAGGCTCTCGGTAATTGAACTCCGAGCTGTCTTTTGGTGCAAGAATATTGATAACAAATGGACGGATATAAGCTACCAGTGTGCAGGCGGCAGCATGAACCCCAATCTGGTTAGTAAAGTAATCAAGCGTCAACCCGGTAATAAAACCAACGATCAGCAGGTTGATGCGGGAAATAGAGAAGGGCAACCACAGAATGAAGAGGTAATATATATAAGGTACGATGTATTGATGCAGGTGAGGCACCCTGTTCAGCACGTAGTGCTGCGCAGCAATAAAGAAGGCAAACCGGATGATATTTCTCAACAGGTCACTCACGGCTGATTATTTTTTGGATCCTCGATCTTCTTTTTAGTCGCCTCATTCAGCTTCACCTGCTCGTCATACTGTATGTTTTCTACAACAAATACCTGCTGCAGGTTATAAAAATTGGCGGCAGTCTTTATTTTCAACACATAAAAGTTGGTGCTTTTGTCGGCTATCACTTCCTGGATGGTGCCGATCATAAAACCCGGGGGAAAATTGAATGACACTTTACTGGTGAGAACGGTGTCTCCCTTTTCTATTTTCACGCTACCGGGAATATCTTTCAGGGTAAGATAGCGGGGATCTTTGCCGTCCCATTCCACTGTTCCGAAATCACCTGATTTTTTCAACTCTCCCTTCACTTTATTTTGCACATGCAATAAACTCATCACCTGGCAGAAATTGGGACTAACATTTACTACCACGCCTACAGCGCTGCCATCCGAATTGATAACAGCCATATTATCCTTTATGCCAGCATTGGAACCACGATTGAGCTGGATATAATTCTTATCGGCATTCACAGAAGTATAGACCACTTTTGCATCCCGCCAGATATAGCGGCGATAATGCCCCAGGGTATCGTAGGGGATGGAGTCTTTTACAAACCGGTTCGAAGTATCAGGTTTTATAAAGTTGCCTCTTAGCAAATTCATTAATGAGTCATTGGTCCGGTGAACCCGTTTATTCTCTTCTTTCAGGTTGAAAAAATCTTCGCCTTTATCAAATTGAGAGTTGATGCGGCCGGTGATCTCATTGGCCCAGCCCAAACCTTTGGCCCTGTGAAAACGATTATAATTGAATAAAAACCATAAAGCAACCGCCTGCAATGCCAGGAAAGCAAAAAAGGTAAAATAGCGGCGGATGAAAAGAAATATGTTTTTCATTCAGTAAAGGCACAAGGTTCAAGAAACAAGGAAGAAACATGGAACAAGGTCCAAGATTCAAGCTGTTGCTACACTAACGAAAACGATGCCTTAATATTAAACACTAATTATAAAAAAATCAGAATGTTCTTTTGAACAGCCTATTTCATCACAAAAGGATACCTGTCATAATGCTTCAAAGCAATGCCGGTTCCTCTCACCACACTCTTAAGCGGATCGTCGGCCACATGCACCGGCAATTTGATCTTTTGACTGAGCCTCCTGTCCAATCCTCTCAGCAGGGCGCCACCGCCTGTTAGATACAGGCCACGACGATAAATATCTGCAGCCAGTTCCGGCGGAGTTTGCTCAAGTGCCTTCAGAATGGCTTCTTCTATTTTGAAAATGCTTTTATCAAGCGCTTCGGCAATTTCCTGGTAACTCACCATGATCTGTTTGGGAATACCTGTTACAAGGTCACGACCATTAACTGGTATATCATCCGGCGGATTGTCGAGGTCCTTCATAGCCGCGCCCACATTGATCTTTATCTGCTCCGCTGTTCTTTCACCGATCAGCAAGCTATGATAACGACGCAATGCTTCCATGATATCGGCGGTGAATTCATCACCGGCAATACGAATGCTCTGGTCGCAAACAATACCTGCCAATGCGATCACCGTGATGCCGGTGGTGCCACCGCCAATATCAATGATCATATTACCAACCGGCTCTTCTACATCGATACCAATACCAAGCGCAGCAGCCATTGGTTCGTGGATCAAGTAAACTTCTTTGGCACCGGCTTGTTCCGCGCTGTCACGAACAGCTCTTTTCTCTACTTCCGTGATGGAAGAGGGAATGCAGATCATCATTCGCCAGCTTGGGGGAAATAAAGGTTTCTTGGGATAAACGAGTTTGATCAATTCGCGGATCATCAACTCAGCCGCATTGAAGTCGGCGATCACACCATCTTTCAGTGGGCGGACAGTGCGAATGCTTTCATGCGTTTTTTCATGCATCATCAACGCTTTTTTACCTACCGCCAACACTTCTTTTGGATTGTTGCGGTTGAGCGCTACAATGCTCGGCTCATTCACTACTACTTCTTCGTTATGTATGATGAGGGTATTAGCAGTACCCAGGTCAATAGCTATTTCTTGTGTAAACCAATTAAAGAGTCCCATTTGTTCGGATTGGATTTAATAGTGTGCAAAGTACGAGGAAATAATTTGAATTAGCAAAGCCTTACTGTTATAAAAAGCTGTGAGCCGCGAGCTATGAGCCGCGAGCCACGACACTTCAATCGGACTATGAAATTTATAGGTCTCAAAGCTCATGGCTCATAGCTCGAAGCTGATCAAGAAACCATCAAAATACAATTGGCTTAGTTATGGCAAAGGTTTTGTCCTTATAGCAAGGACTGTTCCGAAAAGCGGGCGAATAAAACAACAATTCAAATTTCTTTTACCTTCAAGTATGCGGATCATCACCCGGACAGTTTTGATTCTCTCATTGGTGAGTTTGTTTGCGGATGTAGCAAGTGAAATGCTCTACCCGATCATACCGGTTTACCTGAAGGAAATTGGTTTTTCTGTGTTATGGATCGGCATTCTCGAAGGGTTTGTCAACTTCGCGGCGGGTATTAGTAAGGGTTATTTTGGAAAACTGAGTGATGAGAAGGGTGTCCGGCTCCCTTTTGTAAAACTTGGCTATTTCCTGAGCGCCATTTCAAAACCCCTGATCGGGTTTTTTACCGCCGCTTTCTGGATCTTTTTTGTAAGAACGCTCGACCGGCTCGGCAAGGGTGTGAGGGTGGCTGCCAAAGATGCTTTACTATCACAGGAAGCTACCAAAGAAACCAAGGGAAGGGTGTTTGGGTTCAACCGTAGTCTCGATACGGCCGGCGCTACTATCGGCCCGGCCATAGCATTGCTGTTTTTGTTATACTATCCCGGTCAATACAAAACGCTTTTTTATATTGCTTTTATTCCCGGGATCGTTAGTGTTCTGTTCCTGTTTTTCCTAAAAGAAAAAAAGCGAACTGTTTCTACACTTGAAAAAGGCAATTTCTTTTCCTTCTTTAAATACTGGAAGATCGCTACGCCGGAGTATAAGAAACTTGTAGCCGGCCTCTTGCTTTTTGCATTATTCAATAGCTCGGATGTTTTTCTATTGCTAAAAACACAGGAGGCGCTCGAGAATGAAACCCTAATTTTTATGGGAGCCAAATTTAATAGTGAAACGATCACTATTGGCGCCTATGTTTTTTATAATCTCATTTTCGCATTGGGTTGTTATCCTTTGGGAGCGCTGGGTGATAAGCTGGGGTATAAAAAAGTTTTTATG
>DASVNY010000517.1:0-3824 GCA_036383615.1 Chitinophagaceae bacterium | reverse complement strand
ACATTAAAGAATGAGTTCGGGATACGAATAGAGTTGTTAGAGTTTTGACCACTCACAGTTTTGTAAGCTTCATCTTCGTAACCGGAAGGATAACCGGCAGCGATCAATGCACCCACTTTCTTTTCTTCCTCCACTTTCCAGTTGATGAACTCAACGATCTCAGGGTGATCAAGGTCCAGACAAACCATTTTAGCAGCACGACGTGTGGTACCACCTGATTTGATCGCTCCTGCGGCCCTGTCACCGATTTTCAAAAAACTCATCAAGCCTGAAGAACTGCCACCACCACTCAGTTTCTCTCCTTCACCGCGAAGATTGGAATAGTTTGTACCAACACCGGAACCATATTTGAATATTCTTGCTTCACGAACCCAGAGGTCCATGATACCGCCTTCATTCACCAGGTCATCATCCACGCTCAAAATGAAACATGCATGCGGCTGGGGACGCTCATAAGCATTCTGTGATTTTTTTAATTGCTCATCAACCGGGTCAACATAATAGTGACCCTGTGGTTTGCCCGTGATGCCATAGCTTTCATGCAAACCCGTATTGAACCATTGTGGTGAGTTAGGCACACACATTTGATTCAGGATAGAATAAACCAGCTCTTCGTAAAAAACCTGGGCATCTTTTTCGGCTGCGAAATAACCATAGCGTTCACCCCATGCTCTCCAGCAATTAGCCATACGATGGGCTACCTGCTTCGCGGATGTTTCTCTTCCCAAACTTCCATCGGGTTGAGGAACGCCGGCCTTTCGAAAATATTTCTGAGCTAAGATATCAGTGGCTATCTGGCTCCACTGCTTAGGGACTTCTACATTATTCATTTCAAAGACAACCTCACCACTCGGATTACGTATCACTGAGGTACGGTAATCATACTCAAACATATCATACACATTAACATCCTCACGGGTGAAGCGACGACTAAACTGCAAGCCGCTTTTGGCGGTTGCCTGCTTCTTATTTGCCATAACTAAAAAAATTTAACGGGTTTCTGGTTCTGGTTTCAAAAAACTCTCCAGGCGGCGAGTCTCTTACGAAAGTATTTTTTGAATCCTGTATTTCAAACTTTCAAATATGCACATTGTGTGGAAAAGCCTTCGTAAAATCCCGAAAGGCTTTACAGCATTGCGTCCCGTGATTTCTGCACACCTGCATTAATTTTTAGGAGAAATTATTTTTTGGTAAAGTCATCCCGAACTATTAAAAAATTGTTACGCCGGCTGAAACCCCGAACAGGCAACAATTCCCCAATGAATATCGCATAAAACCATTGCCAGTAAAGCATTTCAGCATAACGAAAACCTGTAATGCTTGTTCAGCCCATAACACAGCATTTATGTAATGATAAAATTTTTATAACACTGAGATTTCGTTTTTTTGCGTATATGAAAATAGCAATTGTAATTACCCTATTAACAATTTTCTCTCTTGGTTCTTCAGCACAGGATCAGTTCACAGGCTGGCTCGCTTCGTTCAACACAGTGAAAATTGGCAAGAAAACAAGTTTGCACACAGACATTCAATTTCGCAGCAGTGATGATTGGGAACATAGTCAAACATTCTTATTAAGACCTGGCATTAATTTTCATCTCAATAAAAAACTCACGCTCACTGCAGGCTATGCCTATATCCACAATAGAAGAACAATAAGTGGAACTACCGATTATTTACCGGAGCATCGGCTATGGGAACAATTGCTTATCAATCACAAATGGAAAAACATTTCAGTCAGTCATCGTTTCCGGTTAGAGCAACGATTTATTCCGCGTGTCATTGTTCAACCCGATGAATTGAATGTTGATGGTTTCGTGATGATGAATCGCTTCCGGTATTTTATCAGGAATATTATCCCGTTCAAAAGCCAACCCACTTTTAGCAAAGGAATGTTCGGCGCCTTGCAAAACGAGGTGTTTGTGAATGTGACCGGTAAGCGGAAAACAAATGGGGAATTTTTTGACCAGAACCGTTTATACATCGCAACGGGTTATCGCATCAGCCCAAAAGCCGATATCGAAGTCGGCTATATGTACCAATACGTAAATGGCAGTGGCAGCCAGTTCAGCCGTATTCATATCCTTCAATTAGCAGGGTATTTGCGGCTATAAATAAATGAAGTTTAATTACTTCGCTGAACCAGCATTTTTTCGCATTTTTGTCAAAACCAAGCGGTACCGGATGAAGTCAGTGATATACGATTCCTTATCAGAAAAGAAAAAGCAGGGCAGGAAATCATTTGCCGTACTCATTGACCCTGACAAGGTTAATGCTTCGGTACTGGATGAACTGGTTGAATTATCAGTTTCAGCCAAAGTGGATTATTTGCTCGTAGGCGGCAGTCTTGTTATTTCCAATCATTTGGACGAATGTGTGCAACACATAAAAAAGAACTGCAGCATCCCCGTTATTCTTTTTCCCGGCAGCCCTTCGCAGGTTAGTAAATATGCAGATGCTTTATTGTATCTCTCGCTGATCTCCGGCCGTAATCCTGAATTATTGATCGGGCAGCATGTTGTGTCTGCTCCATTTGTCAAACAGAGCGGGTTGGAGATAATGCCAACCGGTTATATTGTTGTTGATGGTGGCGCTCCTACTACCGTTTCATATATCAGCAATGCATCACCTGTGCCGGCCGATAAGAACGAGATCGCTATGTGTACGGCGATGGCTGGCGAAATGCTTGGTATGAAACTCATCTATATGGATGCCGGGAGTGGCGCTAAACGACCGATCACCAAAAGCATGATCAAGATCGTTGCCGACCATATCGAAGCTCCTCTTATTATAGGTGGTGGTATTATTGAGCCTGAAAAAGCTTATCGCAATTGCAAAGCCGGCGCTGATGTGATCGTTGTGGGCAACGCGATTGAAAAAGACGCGTCACTGATCAAAGAAATGAGTGATGCGGTGCATAGTGTGCCGGTTAAAGCATAAGTTTTGAAGGGATCATTTCCTCACATTCTTCTCCAATAGATAATGTGATCGTTTCTTGCTTGTAGGCCTTTACAACACGACCATTCCTGGTGGCAGGCTTCCATTTATCCGGGAATGAGGAAATTACTTTAACCACCCTTTCTCCCAAACCATAGCCGGGATCTTTTCGTATTCTCACATCCTGTATTTGCCCGCTTCTATCAATTACAAACAGGACAACCACGGGATAAAAACCAGGAGGAATAGTATCAGTAGCCAGTGAATCCAATTCGAGGTTTTTAATTAAATATGTGCGCCACTTCATTAGGTCAACTTCAGCCGGGGTTTCAACCGGAGTGCAGCATAGTCCTATATAATTTTCAGTTGGCTTAATAACCTTACTCGTATCAAAATCTTTTACTACTTGTTGCTGGCAAACGCAAACAAGAGAATACAGCATTAATAATATGGTCAACGAGTATCTCATCAGCAGGTAATGAGATTGCCTGTTTAACTATTTCCATAAAACGTTACCGTCTCAACGAAAATTCTTCTTTGAACTTTTACGGGTATCTTTTGAAGTTTTATGGGAAGACATTTTAAATACTGGAAAATATCTTTAGTATAACAATTTGAATTCACTCGAATAACCACCCCTTCGGTCCAGTATCGTTCTGAATATCCCTCCTGAATACACCACTTGACGTTTGTACTGGATTTGTGCGCCAGCAGTAGTTTCTATTGTATCAACTATTACACTCTTGTTATCACATACAGGGGTGCATAAACCTTATTAATTAAACCTAAACAGCCGATTATGAAAACCCTCTTCCTGGTTGTCTGCCTGGCAGCACTTACAGGCATAGCAACCGCACAATTGCACAAAAACTCACCCGGATCTCCCC
>DASVNY010000516.1:0-8726 GCA_036383615.1 Chitinophagaceae bacterium | reverse complement strand
TCATTCTTTTCGTTTAAGGCAATAGCTCCTGTTCCATATAAATATTGCAAATTCTCCAGCGGGTTGGCATCAATGATAACGATATCAGCCAGCTTGCCCACTTCGATCGTTCCGATCTCCTTTTCCATCCCCAATGCCTGTGCGCCATTCAATGTAGCCGAACGTATCACTTCCAGCGGATGAAAACCTGCTTCACGTAACAATTCCAGTTCACGGATATAACCAAAGCCATAAGTCTGGTAAATAAATCCATTATCAGAGCCGGCAGTCACCCGGCCACCACGATTTTTATACTCGTTCACAAACGTCATCCACAAACGATAATTCTCTTTCCATTCAATCTCCTGCTCCGTGCCCCAGTTGAACCAGTAAGAACCATGCGACTCACGACTGGGCTCATAAAATTTCCAGAGTGATGGCAATGTGTAGGTCTCGTGCCATTCCGCTCTTCTTGCTTTATGCAGGTCGCGATTGGCATCATAAATATTAAACGTGGGATCGAGTGTAAAGTCCAGTTCAAGCAACTCATTCATCACTTTGTTCCAGTGATCGCTGAAAGGCGCCGCTGCCTGTTTCCATAATTTGCCTGCTTCTTCAAACCGATGTTGCTCGTTGGCATAATTATAATTAACCGGGTAGTCCTGCACGGTGCGGTTAGTAAACAAGGCTTCGGGCAATCCATACCAATGCTCCATAGAAGTAAGCCCGGACCTGGCGCTGTTCAATACGTTCCATCTCGCCACCGACATTTGCGCATGATGACAACAGGAACGCAATCCTAATTTTTTATTCTCCCTGATCGCCGCATCCATAACATCCGGTGCAGCACCAAAGAATTTTATTCCATCAGCTCCTTTCTTTGCATTCTCTCTAACCCACTCTTCTGCCTGTTGCGCTGTAGTGATCGGTTGTTTGGCGCCCATGCCAAAAGCTGTGTAAGCAAGAATACGTGGCGCCGTTATCTTATTTTCCGCACTCAGCTTTTTTTCTTCGAGTGTCCATTCCAATCCATTGCCTGCTGATGGATCTCTTATCGTTGTGATGCCATGCGCCAGCCATAATTTAAAAACATATTCTGCCGGCGTGCCCTGTGCTTTGCCACCAATATGTCCATGCATGTCTATAAATCCCGGTAGCGCATACATGCCTTCACCATTCAACTCTTTGCCGCCTTCTTTTAGTTGTGGCCTGTTTTTACCTGGCGGCATGCCGGGACTACCTGCACTAACCACCTGCACAATGCGGTTCTTTTCAATCACGATATCCATCGGGCCAATCGGAGGAGCGCCATTACCATTGATAATGGTCACACCACGAATGATGAGTTGAGTGAACTGGCCTTCACCTTCTTTTTTTTCTGGCGCTTTGAGGATCTGGGAAAATAATGAACAGGAAAAAAATAACAGGGCGACTGTGAAAAGGATTCGCATGATGCAATTTGTTTTGGAGAGAAAATTACAGGTTTCCCGCAGATTTTCGAGTAGAAAAGTCATTAAGGCATAGAGGCCATATAAGTCATAGAGGTCAAATTGGTCATATAAGTCATTGCAATCACATAGGTCATCAACTGCTTTCAAACTGATCCATATGACTAATTTGACCAATCTGACTTCCCGACTCACTTACTTGCGACTATTCAACATTCCAACTCAACTTAAAAGATTTTAAGGAAGAACTCATCGGAGTTTCACTTTCATGTTTGTCGCCGAGTCGGACCACTATATTCATTTGAACTGCAGAAACTACTGGTCCAGACATCGGCTCAAAATCGTTTTGCAGAAAGAGGAGGAAAGTCATTAAGGCATACAGGTCATATAAGTCATAGAGGTCATATAAGTCATTGCAATCACATAGGCCATCAACTGCTTTCAAACTGATCCATATGACTAATTTGACCAACCTGACCTATATGACTTCCTCACTGACTTGAGACTATTCAACATTCCAACTCATCTCTCCGCCTTTCTCATCTCTCAGCGTTATCCCTAATGCAGTTAATTGATTTCTTATTTTATCTGAGGTAGCAAAATCCTTCCGGCTCTTCGCTTCTTTGCGGATATCGATCAGCAATTGCATCACGCCCTGCAGTTTTGAATTATCCGCTTCACTCACGCTCTTCAATCCTAAAATATCTTCGAGCCATGTTTTGAATGCTGATTGCAACAATCCAAATGTTTGCTTTGATAAAGCTGAAACAGGAATTGTTTTATCCTTCATCGAATTGATCACCGGCACCAGCTCAAACATATTTGCCAGCACTTTAGCCGTACCAAAATCATCATTCATAAATTCATCAAATTCGGCTATGAGCTTTGAGCAACGAGCTTCGAGCTCGACATCAACTGGCTCTTCTCGCAGCTCATAGCTCATAGCTCGCAGCTTTTCATACGCCTCCCACAACCGCTTCAGCCCCTTCTCTGATGCCTGCAATGCTTCATTACTAAAATCAAGCGTACTTCTATAATGTGTTTGCAAAATAAAGAAGCGGGTGACCATCGGGTGAAAAGCTTTTTCCAGCAATGGATGATCGCCGCTAAACAGTTCCGTGAGCTTGATCACATTGTTATAACTCTTACCCATCTTCCGGCCGTTAATGGTGATCATATTATTATGTATCCAGTAACGAACCGGCGCTGCATGATTGCAGATCGTGCTTTGCGCTATTTCACTTTCATGATGCGGAAACAAAAGATCCATACCGCCACCATGAATATCAAATTGCGCCCCTAAATATTTTGTCGCCATCGCCGAGCACTCAATATGCCAGCCGGGAAAACCAACACCCCAGGGACTTTGCCAGCGCATGATATGTTCCGGCGCCGCATTTTTCCATAATGCAAAATCGGCCCTGTCTCTTTTTTCTTCCTGGCCTTCCAGCTCTCTTGTTGTTTCAAGCAGGTCATCTATCACACGGCCGATCAACTTGCCATAATCATGTGAAGCTGCATATTTCTTTACATCAAAATAAACAGAGCCATTCACTTCATATCCAAATCCGGCTTCGATGATCTGTTTGATCATCTCTATTTGCTCCACGATATGGCCGGTGGCTGTCGGTTCAATGGTGGGTGGAATTGTATTGAATTGTGCCATCGCCCAATGAAAAAGGTTGCTGTATTTCTGCACCAGTTCCATCGGCTCCAGTTTTTCCAGCACTGCTTTCTTCGAAATTTTATCTTCCGCCTCCCTGCCTTCTTCTTCAAAATGCCCGGCATCTGTGATGTTGCGCACATAACGAACCTTATAGCCCAAATGCAGCAGGTAACGATAGATCACATCAAAAGTGATATAGGGCCGCGCATGACCCAAATGACTTTCGCCACTCACAGTTGGTCCACACACATACATGCCCACATGACCGGGAGTAAGGGGAGTAAAAACTTCCTTTTGCCTGCTATACGAATTATAAACTTTTAAGTCGCTCATATTTTGGGACTGGCTGCAGAATTACTACCATCGACTGTTTCCGCCAACTGGCGGATCACTTTATCGCCCGGTAATTCTGATCAGCTATTTTGAAAATGAAAATAAGTTTTGAGAAGCCCGGAATGCGGCAAAAATAATGTTTATGCCGGCATTTTGCAGGTATGAAGAAATCGGCTGTTCATGCTTTCAATAATAGGGTTTCAGGGCAATGTCATTTAGTTAAGAAGGTTTTTATAATTGAGCATTGAAAATTGTTTGTTGAAAATTGAGCATTTCTCTCCTGCAATGATAGGAAAATGCTCAATTTTCAATGCTCTATGTTCAATTCTCATTGGGTTCCAGGGTCATTTCTTTAAGCTGATGTCCGCCACGATCATATAATGATCAGAATAGCGCTTGACGATACGGTTGAACTGCCGGACACTAAAATCCCGGTCGGCAAAAATATAATCGATCCTGAGCGTAGGTGATAAAGCAGAAAATGTGCGACCGATACCAAAGCCTTTTTTCAAAAAAGCATCCTGCATATCTCCTTTCACGGTGGCATAGGCATATGAATTGGGCACATCATTGAGATCGGCACAAAGAATAACGGGATGCGGACTATCATCCAGCACCTGGTTGATGATATCTGCCTGGATACTCCGGTTGGTCACCCCATGTTTGATCTTTGAAAAGATCGTTTTTGAATTTGACACTAGTTCCCCTTCCGCTTCTTTTAGATTTTCAATACGCTGGTAATCGTTTTTATCAAATTGCAGCGACTGAAGATGGGTGGTATAAACCCGGAAAGTATCGTTATTCACTTTGATATCGGCATGTATCAATGCATCCGGCAGCGTGGGTCTTGGATAACGGATCATGCCGCTGTCGATAATCGGGAAGCGGGAAAAGATGATGCTGCCGGTAAAATGTTTGTCGCCATCCGCATCATGCGAGTAATACCAATAAGGATAATTGAATTTCTCTTTTATATAATCAATATTGGCATACCAGGTGGGGTCTATCGAATGAAAAAATTCCTGGAAGCATAGTATATCCGCATCCTGTTGTCTTATCTGGTCCATCATCTTCAATCTTATCTGGCTACCTGCATTGGTATTTCTTTTCATTTCAATAAAGCGGGCCACGTTCCAGCTCGCTACCCTGATAGTGCCGGGTTCTTTTGTTAAGCGGAACGCACCGGGATTGTGAAAAGAAAAAAACACGCCGATGCCCGGAATGCCTAATAGCAATGCTCCCAATGAGATCAGCACATATTTTTTTCGGAAAAAAATCCATCCAAACAGATAAACAATCACTATTACCAGCAGAAAAGGAAACGCAAGACCCAGGAAAGAAATGAACCACCATTTTTGAGGATTCAGGTAGGGAGCGAGGCAAGCCAGCAGGAAAAAAAATACAACTCCAATATTGGTATAGATAAAAAACCGCTTGGTGAAGAGTCGGAATTTGCTGGCCATTGCCGCAAATTACAAATCTTTAATGGCTTATTTTGGCTACGTATCCCCTTTGCTGGCCCTTTTCAGCAGGTCCTTTTCTTCATCAGTAAGAAAATTATAGCCCTTCTGGCTGATCTTATCGAGTATCTCATCAATACGTTGCTGGGTAACATTAGGGGTCTTTTTATAAGGGGCCGAACCTGATTTATAGAACAATTCTTCCTTGATGTTCTTTCCTTTTTTAGGTTTATCCGGGTTGAACAGGTTATTGAACCAGTCGAAAAGATTATTCATCCATTCACTCCAGTCATAACCCCTACGTAACATAACAATGAACAGGAATCCTATAAAACCACCGGCAAGATGCGCAATATGACCACCGGGATTATTGTAAGGAATGGTTGCAAGATCAATGATGAGATAAAGCGTTGTAACGATCCAGAGCGGAATACCTCCATTGAGCATCGGCAACAAACGATAACCCGGCGCAACCATAGTGGTAGCCACTGCGATGGCCATAACACCGGCCGAAGCACCTAATGCAACAGCTACCGGCAACTGCTCTTTGAGCCCGGGTAAAAAATTAAAAGCAAGAATGAATGATAATGCGCCGGCCAAACCGCCATAAATAAAAACGGGGAATATTTTCCTGTTGCCGGTCAGGTCCTGCATGATATAACCAAACATCCATAACCAAAGCATGTTCCCGATAATATGAAACACTCTTTCATGAACGAACATATGCGTAAGGATCGTCCAGGGCTTTTTGGCCAGTTCGCTCATATCGGCAGGAAGAATGAAACATTGTAATATCCTTTCCTGGAATAAACGGTCGGCTTCACCTTGCTCACGATAGAGAAAATGAAAAGTGACATTGATAAATGCAAAAATGACAAATACAACAAGGTTGACGATGATAAGCATCGTCAAAGCATTATTCGCTTGCCCGAGAGATAGTCTTTGTTTATATTCTTTTTCAGAGTAGGCCATAACGCACAAAAATCAGGTGCAAATTTAATGCTAAGAGTTAAAAGGAGGGAAGGAGAAAAAGAGTGATTGGCACCATGCCTTAACAGATCGCCTGCCGGTTGTTTCGGAACAAATAAAAAGTTCCTCCTTTTCTGCCTTTTGCTCTTAGCTAATATGATTATAACAGGCTTCCAAAAACAGAAGAGGAAAATCTCAGCCATACTCTTTACCTCCTTTTCTCTTTTTTCCTCCTAACCATTCTCTCTTTGCCCTCTTAGTTAATATAACGTCTTTCGGTTGGTTTTGTTCCAGATATAAACAATAATAAAGCCGGTAATGGCACCGCCAAGGTGGGCGAAATGAGCGATATTATCCTCGCTTGTATTTGAAATTCCTCCGAAAAGATCACCAGCAACCCATATCAAAGCCAGCCATTTTGCCTTAATGGTTATTGGCAAAAACATTCCTGTAAACTCTGTATTCGGGAAAAGGTATGCGAAAGCGATTACTACGCCCATTATAGCTCCCGATGCTCCCAGGGCCGGTCCGATCTGTCGAAGTAGCCGAACTACCTCTTGCTCATCTCCAGCCATCGCAGCAGCATTTGTTTGCTCTATTATCTGATCAAACCGTATATATTGAATGAGCATGTGCAAAGCTGCCGCCCCAATGCCACAGGCAAGATAAAAAAACAAGAAGCGCTTGGGGCCCCATAAATTTTCAAGCATTCTGCCAAAGAGGTACAATGAAAACATATTGAAGAAAATATGTAACACATCTCCGTGAGCAAACATGTGAGTAGCGATCTGGTAAGGTTCAAACTGCGGAAACTTAACGGGCCATAGAGCCAGTTTTGATGTTAAATTATACTCTTTATCATAGATCAGTTGGGCCACCCAAACCAATACATTGATAATGATAAGGTTTTTTATTATTGGAGGAAATCCGCTGGGGCGATGATATTTGAACTCACTCATTCGGTAAAATTAGGGCTTCAATTTTAACTGTACCACATTCTCAATATGCAGTGTATGCGGGAACATATCCACCGGTTGAATTTTTGTGACCGCGTATTTTTCATCCAGCCAGTTAAGGTCCCTTGCCTGCGTGGCCGGGTTGCAACTCACATACACTACTGTTGGCGCTGCCATGTCAAGTATCTTTCTCACTAATTTTTCATGCATACCGGCTCTTGGCGGATCGGTAATGATCACATCCGGTTGTCCATGTGCCGCAAAAAATTCATCATTGCAGATATCGATCACATCGCCTGCATAAAATTCCGCCGCAGATAAATTATTCAGCGCTGCATTTTCTTTCGCATCATCAATCGCCGCTTCGATCATCTCCACGCCGATTATCTTTTTGGCAGCAGGGCTCACAAAAATGCCAATACTGCCGGTGCCGCAATAAAGATCATATACAGTTTCGCTACCGGTCAATTCAGCAAAATCTCTTGCCACCTGGTAAAGCCGCTCGCCTTGTTTTGTATTGGTCTGAAAAAAAGATTTAGGACCTATTTTGAATTGGAAATCTTCCAGCTTTTCTATCACATAACCTTTGCCGTGGTAAGCAATGGGCTCAAGATCATGCAGGCTGTCATTCTTTTTTGTGTTGATGGTATAAAGCAGTGTGGTGATCTGCGGAAACAATTTCAGCACATGATCTAATAGTGCTTTTATTTTTTGCTCATCGTCTTCTCCCACCACGATATTCACCATCAGTTCGCCGGTTGTACATAGCCTTACCTGCATCGTTCTTAAAAAACCAACATGATTGCGGATATCATAAAAGCTGTAACCATTCTTTTTGGCAAATTCTTTTATAGCCAGCCTTATTTCGTTGGTAGGTTCGGCCTGCAAATAACAGGTCTCCACATCAACCAGTTTGTCAAACATTCCCCGCACATGAAACCCGGCCACATCCTGTTCCTGGCTGATGGATGGATCATTCAATTCTTCTTTCTTCAGGTATCGCTTATTACCAAATGTATATTCGATCTTATTGCGATAATATTTTGTTTCAGCGCCACCAATGATCGGCAACGCATTAGGTAAAACAATTTTACCAATGCGTTGCAGGTTATCTCTTACCTGCCGTTGTTTATACTCCAATTGCTTTTCATAAGGCAGCATTTGCCACTGGCAACCCCCGCATATTCCAAAATGGGAGCAAAAAGGTTGCAGCCTGTCAGCCGAATAGGAATGGAACCGGAGCGGCCGGCCCTCGGCCCAATCCTTTTTACTTTTGAGCAATTGCACATCCACCACATCCCCGGGCACCACGTTTTCGATAAAAATGACCTTGCCATCAACTTTTGCCAGGCTTTTGCCCTCAGCGGCATAATCCTGCACCAATAGCTTCTCTAAAACAATGTTTTTCTTTTTTCTCACGGGGCAAAATTAAGTTTAAGAAGCTCAAGGAGTTTCAAAAGTTCAAAAAGTCAAACTTTTATGATTGCTGGCAACCCTTAGGAGGCAAAAGCGGTCTTTCCCGTTAACCTAACCTTAAACCATTAAACCTCTAAAACCTTTTGAAGCTTTTAATATCTTTACCGGCTTATTCTGACTCATGAAAAAATTGACCGTAATAGTAGGATTGTTTTGGTCGGCTATAAGCCTTGGGCAAAATAGTTATGAGATCAAGGTGACCTTTAAACCCTTTAAGGACCAATACATCTACCTCGGTCATTATTTTGGTAAGCAATACCCCATCATCGATTCCGTTAAACTGGACGCCAATAGCCAGGCGGTTTTTAAAGGCAACAAAAAACTACAAGGGGGCATTTACCTGATCGGCTATCCCAATAAAGCTGGTTTCTTTGAAGTGCTGATCGACAAACAACAACATTTTTCCGTGATTGCCGATACGGCCACGATACAAAAGGGA
>DASVNY010000515.1:0-2357 GCA_036383615.1 Chitinophagaceae bacterium | reverse complement strand
GGAGAGAAGTAATTTCATATGCTAAGGTTGGTATTAATGAATGACAATATAACAAAAATGCATCTTCATTAATGTGCAGGGCGTTAGTTTTGCCGCAGTACTTCCAGCGCCTCTGCATTAGATACCGGGATATCATTCGTTACAAGGAAAACAGAAACTGCCCCCATTTGCTCAGCTATATCACGCAACATTCTTTTTTCCGCCTCACTCAATGTTTCTTCATACACTTTCATTTGCTGCGCCAGCACTTTTAATGAAGCGGGAAGGCCCAGCTCTTTTTTGATCTCCCTTGCCAGTTTTTCCGCAGCGTTAAAATCGGCGATCACCAATCTCTCGGTTGAGAATTTTTCCAGTGCAGTCCTCGTGATCGATTCGCCTGTTTTCAGGTTGATGATCTCTATCTTATTAGGGTAGATCTTTAAGTAAACCGGTGTTCGTTGAAAAAAATTAAACATCTATATAAAACTTGGTATTGCAATATAAGTTGCAATGCCCGCATTCATCATGCAGGCAAAGAAATTCAGGACAATACCTGTTTCAAAGCCGGGGCATACAATAATCTCCTGATCGAGACCAGGTGACCGAATATCACCACCGGTACAATAAAAACGGGCAGCCAGATGATCGGGAATTTCATAACGGCCCTGTTAGGTTGATCAAATGCGAGTTGCTGAAACGGCGTTTCTACTGCCAGCACGGCGATGACAACAATATTCAATACTAAAAGAAGGCAGATGATGTTCCAGGCGAGTAATATTTTTTTGTTCAGCGTTCTTTTTACATAAGCGAAATAAGCCATGACCGGAGCTGTGATGCCGGCCAGTATATCAAAATTCCTTCCTTCAAAGGTCATGAGCCCCGGGATGGTTTTTTCCAGCATCAGGAAATATAAAGTTATTTCAACCGGTACTCTCACGGTTTGCAGCCAGGTGAGAGAAGATAGTGAGAGGTTGTCAATAAAACTTCTCCCGTTTTTTGTAACAAATAATACGAGTATGACAAGCAACGCCGGTGCAATAGCAAAGGCAAACCGTGGCGGCATGCTCATGTTATCATCATAAAAGCCATTGGAGGATAGAATAGATTGCAGCGCAAGCCAGGCAAATATTCCGGCCATGATATACTTGCGATTACCACTCTTAGGCAATGCCCTTGCAAACAACCACAAACTGGCAATAGTTGTAAGCGTAAAGACAATGACAATGGTTAAAGGAAAGTTGTTCATATACTAAAATTTAGAACACAAATTTCCATCGCCATTATTTCTTATCACTTGTCATTTGACAAGAAATTATTTCTTTCCGAAAATTTTCCGGATGCGGCTTAAGGAAGAGTCGGTCACACCGAGATAAGAAGCAATATATTTTAACGGCACCTGCTGAAATATTTCGGGTCTTGCTTTGATGAGCATCGAATATCTTTCTTCAGCGGTTTTATTGATCAGTGAAAGTGTTCTGAGCTTGAAAGAACTAAATCCTTTTACCAGCACAGAACGACCAAACTCCCGAAAAGCAGGTAGTGTATGAAACAGGTTGTTTAGTTTCTCATATGTCAATACCCAACCTTTACAGGGAGTGAGTGTTTCAAAATTCTCTTGAGAAGGTATGCGCTGGAAAAAAGAACTTACTTCAAATACCAGTTCATTATTGGTAAAAAAATCAAGCGTGATCTCATTGCCTTCGATATCGAAAACAAAAGAGCGGATAAAACCATTTTCGAGAAATAAGTATTCATTAGAGATCTTGCCTTCTTTTAAAAACAATTCGCCTTTTTCCCATTCTTTAAATTCAAATTCACTGGCAATGGTATTGATCAATGCCGGTGGCAGAAAAGGCGAGTTACTCAGGAACTGAACTAGTGGAGTGTTCATGGTGATTAATCAACTAAAGTGGCTACATAACCGTTCAAATGAATTGTGTCCCATTTTCTTTGATCTTCAAAAGGAATCTTTGGTTCCCGACGGATGCCTTTGCGCCCTAATATGAATACGTCGAGCGATCCTTCTAATAAGTCCTCTTTTTTATATTGATTAAAATTCAACTTTACGTTATGTTTTAGGACTCTAAACACCGAAGCTACATACAGGCAGTCCAAAGGAATAATTGATGCTGTTACGGACTGTACATCCCAGTCTCGCATACCATTATTTTGCAGTTCGATTTGGAAACCTTCGCCTGAATTTAGAGTATCATTAAGGACGAGACTAACCTGGTTATTTGTTATGTAGGCATCAGCAGAATTTAATGTATAGTGAGAGGAATCCCAATTGACAGCAACACTTGTCAGAAGCTTAATCTGTCTCTTGGGAGCCTCTTTACATGAAGACCAGGCGATAATAATAATGAATATGGTTAAAA
>DASVNY010000514.1:0-17819 GCA_036383615.1 Chitinophagaceae bacterium | reverse complement strand
CTTCGCGTAAATAAGAAACAGGCAAAGCAAATCCAAGGTTATCCCCGCCGCGGATGATAAATGAATTCACCCCTATCACTTCTCCATTGTAATTGACCAATGGTCCGCCGCTATTTCCCGGGTTAATGGCCGCATCTATCTGGATGAATTTTATTCCTTCCCTGATACGATCAACTTTAGAAATTACTCCTTGTGTAGCTGTATAATTTAATCCATAAGGATGGCCAATAGCCACTACCGCATCGCCATCTTTCATTTCTTCATAGCGACCGAGTTTAATTTCCGGCAGCTCCACTCCTTTAGGTGCTTCTAAAAATGCAAGGTCATGTTTGCGGTCAGTGTACCATACTCTCGACAATTCTTTTTCAAAAGATTTTCCTGTTATGGTCACTTCGGGATTACCCGCCACCACATGATCATTGGTAACGATCAGGTCAAATTCTTTTACATAAAAGCCAGTACCAGTGCCCGTTTGCGTGGCGATCTGTATAATAGCTTTTTGATATTGCTCTATGATAGTTTGCGGGTTCATTATTTTCCCTCCATGTTTAGGTACTGGATCTCTGTCGTAAATGTAAAATCGAAATCAGCTAACGAATTGAACCGGAGATTATCCGTTTTAAAATCCATATGCGGATATTTTCCCCGCCAGCGTTGTTGTATCTCATTGATTTTTTCAACGATCGCTGCTGAACGGAATTCATTCTCTTCCGGGTCATAATACTTTGTGCTGTATCCCATAGCCGCGAAGAAATCACCATGATTGATCCTCATGTATAAATGAAACAGTTCCGAAATTACTCTTGGCAAACTATAAGAGTATTGACAAAAGGCAATCCCATACTCGGCAACCTGTGTAGCAATAAAAGGATGTTTATTTTCTTTATACCAACCCATGTTCTGATTGGCGCCATGAATTGAATCGGCCACCTGCTTATGTTGCTGTGGCGCTACAATAGAAAAAGTGTATTTGGAGCGGAACAGGTATAAAAAGATCTCTTCTTTTGGTTTGGCCTGCAATTTCTTTAGCTCATCTACCATATCACGGTTCTTTTCCGTCACGGGTCTTTCGTCCTTTTTAAAATAAATGCTGCCGATCTTTTCAAATTCATGCAACAATTTCCCTTCGGGTGTGATGAGGTAATCTATCCGGTATATCAGTGATAGCAACATATAAGCGATGCCGCCGGAAAATTTATCTGCATCCACGGCGTCAACAGCATCGAGAGTTTGCTTGAGCCATTTTTGAAAATACTCATACTTCACTTCTTTTTCCTGCAGCGAAACCTGGCCCACATGTTCATTATCGCTTGTCTCCAAAATGCTAAAGTCCTGTACCAACAGGTCATCCTGTTTGTCGGCTTTAGTAGCCAGCTCTTTCAATCCATAATACAGTTTGCTGGGATTAGCTGCATTTGTTGCACTGTCAAACCGCATACACAACCTGTCATTATCCAATGCAAAGCGGCTATAGTAAAGTGTGAAATTCATTTCCAGCAGGCGACGCATCACGGGCACCGAAGCTTGTGGCATACGGGCCAATGTTACCTCTGCTTTTACCTGTTCCTTATCAAAGCTTCCTCTTACAATTTTTGAGCCCTGGAAAAAATGAAAGCGGCCCTCGTTACCGTTTCGCTCATACACGACATTCTGAATAGTATCATCCCGCAGGTATTCAAAAAAAGCATCGAAGCTTTCAGGGTATTTTTTTTCTTTAAATAAATTATCGGCATCGGTCCAGCGGGCCACTTTGGCCACGGGCTTATTATTATCCGAATAACGTCCAAACGGGATATCCGGCTGTATCGCTTCCGGTGTTTCCTTTTCCTTCTTCTTTCCCCAGCCAAAAAGTTTATCGAACATTCTCTGATTTTTGAAACAGGCAAGTTAGCTAAAGATGTAACAAGGAACAAGCCACAAATCAGCGTAAAAAGCATGGCGGACCGCCCCCAAATTGTTGGCTGTAAAGCAAAAATCAGTAGTTTCGCCCCAAACCAATTGCGCGATGAAGTTTATTGTCTCCTCCTCCTCTTTACTAAAACAACTGCAGCATATAGCCGGTGTTATTAATGCCAATACGGTGTTGCCCATATTAGAAGATTTTTTATTTGAAGTGGAAAAAAATAAGCTTACAGTAGTGGCAACTGACCTCGAAACGGTAATGCGTGTGCAACTGGATATCGAAGCTAAAGACAGCGGCAAAGTTTGTATCCCTGCCAAAATATTAATGGATTCATTAAAGAATATTCCTGACCAGCCGCTGACATTTAATATTGATAAGAATTTTGGTATCGAGATCACCAGCGATAACGGAAAGTATAAAGTGATGGGAGAGAATCCTGACAACTTCCCCAAAGAGCCGGCAGCAGATGATACCACCTCTTTCAACATGTCTGCCTCCGCCTTGGTAACGGCTATCAACAAAACATTGTTTGCAACCAGCAATGATGATCTGCGTCCTGCTATGACAGGTGTATTCTTTGAGTTGGATAAAAAAGGTGTGCAATGTGTGGCAACTGATGCACATCGCCTTGTTCGTTATAAAAGAAAAGGTGTTGGCACACCTAAGTCCGATTCATTTATTGTTCCCCGCAAGCCATTGAATCTTTTAAAAGCCGCGATCCCTGCCAATGACGATGAGCTGACCTTAAGTTATAACAGCAATCATCTTTTTGTAAAACATGGAACAACGCAGATGAGTTGTCGCCTGATCGATGCAAGATTCCCTGACTATAAAGTGGTGATACCTGCAGATAATCCTTACCGGCTCACAGTAAATAAAGCCGATTTCCAAAGCGCATTGAGGAGGGTAAGCGTTTTCAGTAATAAGAGCACTAACCAGGTGGCGTTGAGTATTAGCGGTAGCGAATTGCAACTGGCCGCACAGGATGTTGATTTTAGCTTTGAAGGAAACGAAAGGATGAAATGCCAGTATAATGGCGAGGACCTGATGATCGCTTTCAATGCAAAATTTTTGATCGAGATGCTTTCAGCTGCTGATAGTGACGATGTGCACATTGAACTTTCAACACCTACAAAAGCAGGATTAATAAAACCATCTGAGCAGGATGATGATGAAGAGTTGCTGATGCTGGTGATGCCGCTGATGCTGAATCAATAACTTTTTTGAAACTAATACTAAAAAATCTCTCTTTCCAAAGGGAGATTTTTTATTTTACAGCTATGGAATTTGTTGTTATAAGAAGATATGATAACTATGTTGCGGCCCATATTGATATGGGAAGATTGCTTGAAGAAGAAATTAATTGCTGGCTGAAAGATGAGAACACCGTAACGATTGATCCTATCTTATCCAATGCGATCGGTGGCATCAAATTAATGGCGGCTGCCTCACAGGCCGAAAGAGCTTTAAGTATCCTGAGAACATTAGAGGCCGAACAAAAATCACTGAACCCTTGCCCCAAATGTGGTTCGAAGAATATCGAATTGATAAGCACTCCCCGCAAGGCCTCAAACTGGATCACGGCTATTTTCGGATTTCTATTTGCTAACTATGCGATCGCGGCTGATAAAGTAAATCACTGTTTTGATTGCGGGCATGAGTATGCACCTGTTGAAACAGAAGACGAGGTGCAGGAAGCATGACGAATAGTGATGACTCTGTTTGATTTTTTTCCACTGATTTACGCAGATCACAGCGCTGGTATCGCTGATGCGTTAATAGCGGGTCGTTTGATAGATCCCCGGTTTCAATATGCTGTAAAATAGCTGCGTCACCTGCAGGAAGATCAGCGAGAATCTCGGGGAAAACAAATAACAATATCTTTCAGTTTTTCCTTCGTAACTTTTGGACAATAATTATTTGCCATGTGGGATCGTATCATTGAATATTTTTCTACGCTGGAATCAAGACCGCTGGAAAGAATGGCTCTCCTGGTTGGCAGCATGCTGATATTATGGTTCATTGAAGGAGCTATTCCTTTATTGACGATGAAGTACAAAAAAGATAAGCTTCGTCACGCTGCCGTGAATTTATCTTTCACGCTGTTTCATTTGTTGATACATACAGGTCTTGCTGTAATTATTATCCTGATATCCGATTGGTGCCGTAATAATCAATTTGGCATTGTGTATTGGACCAATGCCAGTATTTTATGGACCATTGTCATTAGCTTCTTAACGCTTGATTTTTTTGGCGGCTGGTTTGTTCATATTGTCGAACATAAAGTAAGATTTTTATGGCGCTTTCATGTTGTTCATCATGCCGATAATAATGTTGACGTAACAACCGGTCTTCGTCATCACCCTGTTGAAAGTGTGGTGCGGGGTCTTTTCTTTTTTATGGGCATTCTTGTTTCCGGCGCGCCTATGTATGCCGTGATGATATTTCAAACATTGCTCATCATTGCCACGCAGATCACACATGCCAATATCAGTTTACCCAAATGGCTCGATACCACAGCCAGCTATATTTTTGTTTCTCCCAACATGCATAAGGTCCACCATCACTGGAAACAACCTTATACCGATAGCAACTATGGCGGCATTCTTTCTATATGGGACCGTTTATTGGGAACATTTATGAAACTCGATCCCAAAGAGATCCGCTATGGTCTTGATCGCTATTATCCCAATGAAAAAGATGAGGATTTTGGAACATTGCTTAAAAAGCCATTTCAAAAACTGGATCCTTAAATCACCCTTTATTTACTTAGAACTCTTTATAATTAAAAGAAGGAACACAGATGACACGGATAGGACAGATTAACACAGATAATTTTCAGAAAATCCGTGAATATCCATCAAATCCGTGTTATCCGTGTCCCCATAATTCAAAATTTAGATAGCTTCTTATGAAAAAACTGTTCCTCTCTATTCCGCTATTCATCGGGATATGTCTTTCAATTACTGTCAATGCACAGGATTGGTACGTTGCAGCCAAATCCGGCTTGAGTATTCGTGAAAAAGCAGACGCAAAAGCAACCGTTCTTGGCAAGATTCCCTATGGCACAAAGATCACTGTTACTTACCCTGAACAGATCGTCAATATAACAACAGAGGGAATAGTAGGTGCCTGGGCCAAAGTAACCTATGCAGGCAAAACCGGTTATATAGTTAACTCCTATTTGTTTCCTTCTCCGCCACCCAAGCCAACCGTTAAAACAATGAAGGATTACCTGGCGCAATTGGCAGCTCCCTTTGGAGTAAAGTTGATCGTGAAGTCGGGCAAAATAGATCGGCCCGAAGAAGGCGGCTCAGAACTACACAAGCAGTTATACAAGAATGGCGCTGAATGGCACCAGTTCGTGGGTTATGAATACAATTCCAATACTTATTTTATCCCCGAGTTCACCATGACGCAGGCGTTTTTATTGCTGCGAATGATCCCCGAATTCAAAGATGTATGGAACGAGAAAGATGAGTTTCCTACGGAATCGAAAACGATAAAGAAGGGGGATGTGGAGTATTTTATAAAAGTGGAGAAGGAAATGCCCGGTGATTATCCCTGGGTAAAGATGATCAAGATGGAATTCGGGATGGGCGCCACCATTTATTTTGAAATGTACCAGATCGACAACCAGCTTGTAGTATTTTATGGCTCGGGCGTGTAGTTATCTTTTTAGAGTGAGCGACTTATGCATTTTAACTTCATTCACAGCAATTTAATCTTCCACACCCTTTGCTCCCCGCCTTAATTGGCGTACCTTCGCCGCTCGTTTGAAAATGAGCTTATGAATATTAGGAACATCGCCATTATTGCCCACGTTGACCACGGTAAAACTACATTGGTTGACAAGATATTACATACCACAAAGGTCTTCCGGGAGAACCAGGAAACCGGTGAACTGATCATGGACAGTAATGACCTTGAAAGAGAAAGAGGTATTACCATCTTTAGTAAGAACGCGGCCGTTACTTACAAAGACGTTAAGATAAACGTGATCGACACCCCGGGCCACGCCGATTTTGGCGGTGAGGTGGAAAGGGTACTTAAGATGGCCGATGGGGTTATCCTTTTGGTGGATGCCTTTGAAGGACCTATGCCACAAACAAGGTTTGTGTTGCAAAAGGCTTTACAACTAAACCTGAAACCGATCGTGGTTATCAATAAGGTTGATAAACCCAATTGCCGTCCTGATGAAGTGCATGATGCGGTGTTTGAATTATTCTTCAACCTTGATGCAACGGAAGAGCAATTGAATTTCCCTACCTTCTATGGTTCAGGAAAAAATGGTTGGTTCAACAGCTCATTAACACAGATCGATAATATTGAGCCATTACTCGATGGCATTTTAGAATATGTTCCCGCTCCTAAAGTAAATGAAGGTCCGTTGCAAATGCAGATCACTTCATTGGATTATTCATCCTTCCTGGGTCGTATCGCGGTAGGTAAAGTGAGCCGTGGTTTGATCAAAGAAAACCAGCCGGTGGTATTGATGCAGGCTGATGGAAGCGTTAAGAAATCCCGTGTGAAAGAACTGTATGTGTTTGAAGGAATGGGAAAGAAAAAAGTTAGTGAAGTAGTTGCCGGTGATCTTTGTGCCGTTGTAGGTATCGAAGATTTTAATATCGGTGATACCATTGCCGATGCTGAAAAACCTGAAGCATTACCCGTGATCAGCGTGGATGAGCCAACGATGAGCATGTTGTTTAGCATTAACAACTCCCCCTTCTACGGCAAGGATGGAAAATTTGTTACCAGCCGTCACCTGCGTGACAGGTTGATGAAGGAAACAGAAAAGAACCTTGCTTTAAAAGTAGAAGACACCGATAGCGGCGATAGCTTTAATGTGTATGGTCGCGGTATTCTTCACTTAGGTATCTTAATTGAAACCATGCGTCGCGAAGGATATGAGTTAACTGTCGGTCAGCCGCAGGTGCTTGTAAAGGATATCAATGGAGTAAAAAGCGAGCCTTATGAAAACCTGGTGGTAGATGTGCCACAGGAATTTGCCAGCAAAGTAATTGACCTGGTAACAAGACGTAAAGGTGAAATGCATATCATGGAAACAAAAGGTGAGATGCAGCACCTTGAATTCGAAATTCCATCAAGAGGCTTGATCGGTCTGCGTTCACAAATGTTGACCAACACAGCAGGTGAAGCAGTAATGGCTCATCGCTTTATCGAATACAAACCATGGAAAGGTCAGATACCCGGAAGAAATAACGGTGTGTTGCTTTCTAAGTTCCAGGAAAAAACAACTGGTTATTCAATTGATAAACTGCAGGACAGGGGAACATTCTTTGTTGATCCGGGTGAGGAAGTTTATGCAGGACAGATCATCGCGGAAAATATTAAACCCGGCGACCTGGTAGTAAATGCAACAGAAGGAAAGAAACTGACCAACCACCGCGCCAGCGGTAGTGACGATGCTACCCGCATCGCTCCTAAAACCCTGATGACACTCGAAGAATGTATGGAATATATCCAGCAGGATGAGTGCATCGAGGTAACTCCCAACTTCATTCGTATGCGTAAAGTGATATTGAATGAAGAAGAGAGAAAGAAGGTGCAGAAGAAGATGGAAGCTGAGGCAGTATAAAAATCGTTTTCTGGTAATGGATCGGGGGCTGTTTCAAGAGCCGCAATCATCACATATCTGGTTGCCGGTAAGTTATCATTACAACTGACATCTTGCCCCGCCAGCTGGCGGGCAATTTTATTTCATTATAGGTGTTACCAACATCTTGCTCCTAACGGAGCAATGAACAGCTTTCATAGACCAGAAGTTGTCTCAAAAGAGAAAAAACGAACCACAACGAACACAGATCTGGCCGCTGGTAACTATCATTACAGCCAACATCTTGCCTCGCCAGCTGGCGGGGCAATTTTACTTTCTCATTATTGTTGCAACCGACATCTTGCTCCTAACGGGGCAATGAAACAGCTTTCACTTGTCCCGTAGGGACTACATATAGGTAGCAGCATTGGTTAGAGCATGATCCTTGCCCGCCAGCTGGCGGGGCAAAATGTTTATAAACCCATTCCAATATTTTACAAGAGCATCCTCAACGAAATCTTTAATGGATATGAGTAAGGATAAGCTGCTCCGAAAGAGTCGGCCATGGTTAAAAATTAACTCCTTTGAAAACAACCTCGCTTTATTTCCACGAGGCGGCAAAGCAATGTGAAGCATTTGATTAACAGGCCCAATGGCCATGTCAATCACTCAATCTTTCTGCAATCCACTCAATCGTGTTGTATTTTCTAAGGGAGATTTCAGACTTTAGATAGGAAGCTGCTATTAGCAGAACAGGCGAGTATTGAGTAACTTAAGGTAATCATTGAGAATTGAGAAAACTGACTTTTATAAGAACCGTTGGGCCCACCCGTTTCTTTATGCAAGTGATAAAGAAGCCACTGTTGCTTTCTGTGCTGTCTTTGTTATTGCTGGCCGGCACCAGCAATACGTTAAAAGCTCAGTTACCTGATTTTCATCTCCAGGTCTTTGATTACACTTCGGGCATCCAGGCCGGTATTATTACCGCTGTTGCAAAAGACAAAAAGGGGTTTCTGTGGATTTTGTATCAACGACAGGTTCAGCGTTTTGATGGCAAGCAGGTGACCACCTATAAACTGAATGATAATTTCACGCATTTGCTTTGCGATGATGAAGGAAATGTTTGGGTATCCTGTTATGCCCATGTAATGAAATATACCGATGATACCCGGGCATTCAGGGAAGTGAAAATAAAAACAACCGACACCACTATCATAAGAGGGCCAACATTCCGGATGTATGGCAATAAGGTTTGGCTGCTGACCACCCGTGCATTCTATGAGTATGATAAAAAGAATGATGAATTCACTCCTATTACGGAAAAACTGCCCTTGCCCCCGCCTTATAGTGTTCGTGTATTTGCCAATTATGACAACACGTTATTCATTCGCCGTAGCACGAGTTTATACCGGTATGATATAGTTACTAAAAAACTGGACAGTCTTCCCGACCTGAATATTAATAAGCCGATCCCATTGAGCAAGGATAGTGTATTGATAAGCACCTGGGATAATAAATCATTTTGGTATGACTACCCGGCTAAGAAAACTACTGATGCAACAGTAATACTGCCATCGGGAACGCAGGCTAATTCATTTGTCAACGCCCGTAGCATGGTGGAGTTTTCACCCCATCGTTTTTTAATAGCGGGCAGGGATGGAATATTTGAATATGATCATGCAAAAAAACAGTTTCGTCACTTAAACTTTTATTACAACGGGCGAAAGGTCACTGCTAATGATTATGCTAATTATATTTTTTTAGATAAAGATGGATATGCATGGCTCTCCACAATAGATGGTGTTGCAAGATTTGCATTGAATCGTTCCGCGATCGGTTTGCTTCGCATCAGGCAGGCAAATGATGTGTTACCCACCGGTATTGATAATGTAAGAAAGATCGTAGAAGACAATAAAGGAAATATATGGCTGGCCACTGCTAATGGTCTCGCCTGGCGAAGTAAAGAAAAACAGGACTGGCATTTTGTACTGGCCACTGAAGGAAGAACAGATCGGCTCGCACATCCTTCTATAAGAGGTCTCGTGTTTGATGGAAAATATATCATCATGGCGCCTACCGATCTTGGTGTTTGGTTATTGGACCCGGTAAGCAATCGTTTTATCCGCCCCGGTTATGATAATCCCCAAACAAAGCAGGCAAGTGAGGGCGATTTTTTCAGCCATATTGAAACATTACGCAGCGGCGATCATTTGTTTACCGGAAGAGATGCTATCTATCTTTTGAATGGAAAAACTTATCAGTTCCGTAAGCTCAGCTTTCCTGTTACCATCAACGGGGCCGCTTGTGCTTTCCAGGATAGCAAACAGTTGATATGGATAAGCTCTTCCCGTGGCCTGTTTCTTTTAGACTCCTCACTTAATTATATTGAAACCGTTAGGATCCCGGTGAAGAACCAGGTGATCAGCGGCGCTTTTATTTTGCCTGATGATCGTCTTTTATTTGCCACCGACGAAGGTTTATACACTGCCGATCATAAAAATGGAAAGACAGAGATAAAGAAATTCACCAACCTGTTCGATAATATTTACCTGCTTTCTATTTACCAGGATAAGCAAGGGATTATATGGGCCTCTTCCGAAAATGGTATATACCGGTTTGATCCTACTACTTCCAAACTAAATCTCTTTGATCATTCCGACAATGTGCAGGGCTATGGATTCAATAATAATAGCTGGCTACGCAGCAGGGATGGCACTTTGTATTTTGGGGGATCGAATGGCATCAACTACCTGAATCCCGATGCCTTTACCCTCGCCGATGATTCTTTAAAGTTATACATATACAAAGCAGTTGTTGGCAATAACGACACTTCTTTTTACAGTTTTGATCAAAAGCCATCACTGAAATATTCGCAGCGCTCACTTGAAGTTGAATTCGCTACTGCCTATTTTAATAATCCGGGTAAAGTAAAATATCGTTATCGCCTCGTTGGCTATGATGATAACTGGTATAATACAGGTAATAATAATACAGTTCGTTTCACTTCTCTTTCGCCGGGAAATTATAAACTGGAAGTGCAGGCAAGCTTGAATACAGTGGATTGGGTGGATGCGCAAAATAGTTTTTCATTCCGTATAGCTTCTCCATTCTGGCAAAAATGGTGGTTTTATGTATTGTTTGCGACAACCCTGGCAACGGTTTTTTATTTACTTATTAAAAGTCGCAACAAACAAATACAGGAAAAACAGGAGGAGTTGGAAGCAGAGCAGGCGATCAATTATTTCGCCAGCAGCATGTCGGAGCAACAGGCGGTTGAAAATATTTTATGGGATGTTGCCCGTAACTGCATCGGTCGCTTACAGTTTGAAGACTGCGTGATCTACCTGCTCGATGAAAAAGAGGGAATGCTGATACAAAAAGCGGGGCATGGCAGAAAAAGCCCGCAACCGTATCAGCTTAACAGGCCCATCGGAATTCCATTGGGAAAAGGCATCGTTGGTTCTGTTGCATTGAGTGGAAAAGCTGAGATCATCAGAGACACGACAAAGGACCTGCGTTATATTGTAGATGGCGAACGACGTCTTTCTGAAATCGCTGTACCGATCATTTCTGATGGAAAAGTATTAGGTGTTATCGACTGTGAGCATTCCAAAAAAGGGTTTTTCTCACAAAAACATTTATCTATTCTAACCACCATCGCTTCTCTTTGCGCCAATAAAATTGTGCGTGCAAAAGCGGAAGAAGAGAAAACGCTGGCTCAGCAGGTGTTGATAGATACAAAACAAAAAATGGCCGATGCGGAAATGCAGGCCTTGCGTGCACAAATGAACCCGCATTTTATTTTCAACTGTCTCAATTCTATCAATCGCTATATCGTTAAAAGCGACCAGGCTACTGCTTCATTATACCTGACCCGCTTTGCGAAACTGATACGACTGATATTGGATAACTCCAATAGCAAGAATGTAAATCTTGCCAATGAACTCGAAGCATTGAAGTTATATATCGAAATGGAAATGCTTCGATTCGATAAAAAATTCAGCTATAGCGTAACGATTGATGATACCATCAATCCTGATAGTATTGAATTGCCTCCGCTCATCATACAACCTTATGTAGAGAATGCGATCTGGCACGGACTCTTGCACAAAGAGACTGGCGGAAATCTTTCCGTTCATATCAGCATGAATGGAGACAATATGCTTGTTTGCCAAATTGAAGATGATGGTGTGGGTCGTGAAAAAGAAATGGAACTTAAAAGCAAATCGGCGACCACCCGGAAATCGCTGGGCATGAAACTGACAGAAGACAGAATTTCCTTATTAAATAAACATGCTGAACTAAACGCAAGTGTTGACATTATAGACCTCCACAATGGAAATGGCGAGGCCAAAGGAACAAAGGTCATTTTAAAAATACCGATCTAAAACTATTGTATGATAAAGTCAATTTTGATCGACGATGAGAACAATGCACTCGAAATGATGGAATGGTTATTAAAGACCTATTGTCCTTCTGTTGAGATTGTTGCGATGTGCCGTTCTGCCGAAGAAGGAATAGCAGCAATCAACAAACACAAACCCGATGTGGTTTTCCTGGACATCGAAATGCCAAAAATGAATGGCTTCGACCTGCTTGAACAATTCGATAAACTCAATTTTGATGTGGTGTTTTGTACGGCCTATGATCAGTTTGCCATCAAAGCATTCCGTTATAGCGCCGTAAACTATTTATTAAAACCCGTTGATCCCGAAGATCTGAAAGAAACAATTCGAAGATTGGAGGATAAAAAAACAGCTTTATCAAAAGAACAGATAGATCTGCTGCTGCAAAATATGCGGGCGCCATCAAAACCCACCGTTCAGCGGATTGCACTCACTACCAATGATGGGATGATCTTTGTTCCCACCGAAGACATTTTGTATTGCGAAGCCGACAGTAATTATACTTCTGTTGTGTTGAAAGGCAACAGGAAGATTTTAGTATCAAAAGTGTTGAAAGAAATAGATGAAGCATTAGCAGGTCCCGATTTTTACCGTATCCATAACTCCTATCTCATCAATATCAATCATATCAAAAAATATGTTCGTGGCGATGGTGGCTATGTGGTGATGGATAATGATGTAACGGTTGGCATTTCCCGCTCAAGACGACAAGAGTTTATGGAACTGTTCTCTAAATTTTAGAAGTCATTTCCCGCAGATCTTCGCGGATTTGATCGCAGATTACGCTGACGATAACTACGAATTTCTTTTATCTTTAGCTATATGCCAGCTATTGCTGTAAAAAGTGAACGTATAGTTACTCCGGAGGGAATTAGAAGCGGATTCGTTGTTATAACCGATGCTGTTATTGTTGATATAGTTAATAGCGTTAACGGGTTTAACAATGAAATCCCGGTTATTGATGTTGGTAGCAAGGTAGTAATGCCTGGCATAATTGATCCGCATGTACATATTAATGAACCGGGAAGAACGGAGTGGGAAGGGTTCGATACGGCAACCAGGGCCGCATTGGCCAGTGGCATCAGTTCATTAGTGGATATGCCATTGAATTCTTCTCCCGTGACCACTACAGTAAAAGCATTTGAAGAAAAATTAAATGCTGCAAAAGATAAACTGCATACAAACTGTGGTTTTTGGGGTGGCATTGTTCCGGGTAATGAAAAAGAAATTGAGCCATTGATAGAAAAAGGGGTACTGGGCTTTAAGGCTTTTCTTACTCATTCAGGTATTGATGAATTTCCCAACGTTACTGAAGCTGATCTTCGAAAAGTAATGCCTGTCATTGCGAAACATGGGCTTCCGTTGCTGGTACATTGTGAATTGATGGGAAATGTGAAAAGTGAAACGTCAAATACTACCTCGTATAGCGGATACTTAGCCTCGCGACCGAAGAAATGGGAAGATGATGCCATTGCATTAATGATCCGGCTTTGTGAAGAGTTCCATTGCCGCGTGCATATCGTTCATTTATCTTCTGCCGATTCATTGCCTCAAATAATCGCTGCGAAAAAGAAAGGATTGCCATTAACGGTTGAAACGGCACAGCATTATTTATATTTTAATGCGGAAAATATCAAGGATGGACAAACGCTTTTAAAATGTGCGCCGCCGGTTAGAGAAAAAGCAAACAATGAAAAACTCTGGCAGGCATTGAAAGAAGGCATCATTGATTTTGTTGCTACTGATCATTCTCCTGCTCCGCCAGCGATGAAAGAATTATCCTCTGGTGATTTTATGAAAGCATGGGGCGGCATCTCATCCATCCAGTTTGCATTGCCTGTGTTGTGGACAGCTGCCAAAAAACATAATTGCAGTTTAGAAGATATTGCCCGCTGTTTATGTGAAAAGCCGGCTTTATTACCTGGTCTTGATAAGAAAGGGAAAATAGCAATTGGATGCGATGCTGATCTTACAATATGGGACCCCGAAATGAAATTCACTGTTACCGAAGAGATGATCCTTCATAAACACAAAACGACGCCTTATACAGGCGAAGAACTATATGGCGTGGTAGCGCAAACATGGTTAACGGGCGAAATGGTATATGATGAGGGAAAGTTTTTACATTTGAATAGGGGTAGCATACTTAGAAAAGAGAAACAATTATAATGAGCAATACATCATCGCCTTCATTTACGCAACTCACCGACCTGGCCGCTGAGCGACTGGGAGGAAAAGCTTTGTTATGCAGTGATGATTTTTTTGCAGAGAAAGAAAATTTGCTAAAGCCCGGCAGGGGTATTTTTATTGCAGATAAATATACCGACAGGGGTAAATGGATGGATGGATGGGAGAGCCGTCGCAAAAGAACAGCAGGGCATGACTGGTGCATCATTCAATTGGCTACTTCAGGAAAGATACATGGCGTTGACATCGACACTAATTTTTTTTTAGGCAACCATCCACCTCATGCATCTATCGATGCATTGAATGTGTTCTCATCTCCCTTTAAAGAACTGGAAAAAGCCAATTGGAAAGAAATACTTCCAAAGTCACCCTTGCAGCCCGGCTCACAAAATTTTTACGAGATAGGCGATCATTCTATTTACACGCATTTACGTTTAAACATTTATCCTGATGGCGGTGTGGCAAGATTAAAAGTATATGGTGAGGTTTTTAAAGACTGGTCGTTGGAAAATAATAATGGGCCCATTGATCTTGCTGCTGCTATTAATGGAGCAAAACCTGTGACCTGTAACGATATGTTCTTTTCTCATATGGGCAACCTGATCATGCCTGGTCGTGGAATAAATATGGGTGACGGCTGGGAAACAAAAAGAAACCGTACGCCTGGAAATAAAGATTGGGTGATCATCAGGCTGGCGCATAAAGGAACGGTTGAAGAAATATTGATTGACACCTGTCATTTCAAAGGCAATTATCCTGATAGCTGCCTGGTAGAAGGATGCAATATCTCAACTGCCGAAGAAGATAAACTCATCAATGGCGATATAAAGTGGACCACCATTTTGCCTCAAACAAAATTGCAGGCCGACCATGAGCATATTTTTGGAAAAGAAATTGCAAGTAAGGAAGCATTCACGCATGCGCGGCTTACCATTTTCCCCGATGGCGGCATCAGCCGGATGAGATTATGGGGGCGTATCACTCAATAGTTAACCATGACTTTACATGACTTCAATATATTGCCTAAGGATAAGCTGGTTGAAGAGCTGACCAAATGTTGCGGCTCCTCAGCCTGGGTGCAAAAAATGTTGCCCTTTGTTCCGGCAGAAGATCTTGTGGAATTGCTGGAAGATGCAGAAGAGCAATGGTGGTTATGCTCAGAAGCCGATTGGAAAGAAGCTTTTACTCATCATCCTAAGATCGGTGACATTGATTCTTTGAAAAAAAAGTTTGCTTCGACTGCTAACTGGGCATCGAATGAGCAGGGCGCTGTCAATACTGCATCAGAATCAACCCTGAAAGCGCTGGCCGAAGGGAACAAACAGTATGAAGAGAAGTTTGGTTATATCTTTATTGTATGTGCCACAGGAAAATCAGCGGAAGAAATGCTGGGCATGCTACAATCAAGATTACAAAATAACACTACTGAAGAAATCAGGATCGCAGCTGATGAGCAAAGCAAAATAACCAAACTCAGGATCGAAAAACTGCTGGAATAATGAGCCAGATCACCACGCATATTTTAGATACCACGAAAGGCAAACCCGCCGAAGGGATCACTATTATTCTCTATCATGGTGAGAATGATGAATGGACCGAAATGGCAAGAGGTAAAACCAATGCAGATGGGCGGATTGCTGACCTGCTGAAAAAAGATGCGCTATTACAGTATGGTATCTATAAAATGCGATTTGAAACCAAGGACTATTTCGACAGCCACCAGGTTGCTACATTTTATCCTTATGTTGAAATAGTATTTGATATTGCTTCGAATGAACATTATCACATTCCTTTATTATTAAATCCATTTGGATATTCAACATACAGGGGCTCCTGAAAATCTTCTTTAAGCATCATCATCAAACTTCTGCTATGAATTTTTCTATCGCCGAAAAGCTAAAGGAAACATTGCTTGATTCATTAAGAACGGCCAATCTAAAATTTCAGCAAGTGTACCCGGGTGATAAACCCGACAGGCAGCCTGTGCATACTGTGTATGGTGGCGCTAATCTTTTCAAAGCCGACACCTGTGTAAAAATGGGAGAAATTGCTTTAAAAAGTTTGCAGACCTATGCTCCCAATTTTACTGTGCTCGCCGATGTATTACAGTTTAATGGCTTTCTTGAACTTCCTTCTTCTGAAAAAAAGATAGAAAAGCTTACAAAGAGCCTCGATAGGATGAGTGAGAAAAAAAGGAGAAATGATCCTGCCTGGTTGTCTTATACTATTTATAACAAGATCATCAGGAAATTAAAAACAGAACCCGTTGAAGATTTCAGGATTGACTTTGAAGATGGTTTTGGCAACCGACCCGATGCCGAAGAAGATGCTACCGCCGTTACTGCTGCAAAAGAATTGGCGTCAGGTATGAAGAAAAAAACGATCTCGCCTTTTATCGGTATTCGCATCAAACCTTTTACAGAAGACCTGAAGCAACGTGGCGTTAGAACACTTGATATATTTCTCACAACATTACTGGACAAAACAAAAGGAAAACTGCCCGATAATTTTGTGGTAATGCTACCAAAGGTTACGATACCTGAACAGGTGACTACATTGGTGCGTCTTTTTGAGATCATTGAAAAGAAAAATGGGCTTGCTGCCGGTAGCCTTAAAATGGAAACAATGGTGGAGGCCACGCAGATCATCATGGATGAAGAGGGAAGAAACCCTTTGATGAAAATTATAAGAGCCGGCGAAGGAAGATTGATCGCTGCGCATTTTGGCACTTATGATTATACAGCTTCATGCGGCATTACGGCAAGATATCAAACAATGGCTCATCCTGTTTGCGATTTTGCACATCATATGACCAAAGTTGCATTGGGAGGAACAGGAATTTTTCTTTCGGATGGCGCCACTAATGTGATGCCCGTTGCTCCGAATCGTGGTGAAAAATTATCGAAGGAACAAATAAAAGAAAACATTGAGTCGGTTCATCATGCATGGCGCATTGGCTACAATCATACAATGCATTCACTCATCAATGGTTTTTACCAGGGCTGGGACCTTAACCCTGCACAATTGCCGATGCGTTATGCAGCCACTTATAATTTCTTTCTAAGTAGTATTGATGATGCCACTTTCCGCTTGAAGACTTTTGTTGACAGGGCTGCTATCTCCACTCTCACCGGCGATATTTTTGATGACGCGGCTACCGGCCAGGGTCTGCTGAATTTTTTCCTCAAAGCCATGAACTGCGGCGCTATCGGCGAAAAAGAAGCATTGGCAACAGGATTGAGCATTGATGAAATCCGCAGTCGTAGTTTTTATAAAATACTCCAGGGTAGAAGAAAAAAACAATAAGTCCCGCAGCGGTTTCGCAGGTCCCGGAAGGGTTATCTGTGTATCCTGCGGTTATATCAGCGAAAAATCTGCGAAACAATCAAGACAAGCCATGAGTAACTACATTTGCAGACTAAATTTCTTTACATGAGAATTGCTGTATTAGGTGCGGGAATGGTGGGCCGTGCGATCGCTATCGATCTTGCCAAAAACTATAGTGTCACTTCATTTGACCTGAATGCGATGAATCTTGAAGCAGTAAAAGAAAAAGATGCTTCAATAGAAGTAGTTCCGGCCGATCTTTCGCTTTTTAATGAATACAATAACCTGCTTGCCCCTTTTGATATTGTTGTTACTGCTGTTCCCGGTTTCCTGGGTTATAAAACACTGGAAGCCGTGATCAATGCGGGTAAAGATGTGGTTGATATTTCTTTTTTCCCGGAAGATGTTCTTCAACTAAATAAACTCGCAGTTGCTA
>DASVNY010000513.1:0-8190 GCA_036383615.1 Chitinophagaceae bacterium | reverse complement strand
TGATATCATCCAGCCAGGCTGGCGATTAAAAATTCCCCACAAATAATAATTACTAAAATAATCAACTATGGAAAAGAAATTATTGAATGAATATAGCGACCTGGAAAAGGGTGCCTATCTCGGGGCTATTTCCTCTATTGCTACAGCGGATCATTCTGCTTCAGAAGAAGAAATAGAATACATATTGGCCCTTGCCGAATCAGCGGACCTGTCTGATGATCAGAAAAAAGCTGTACGCCGGGCGGCCACAGAATTAACGGATGAAGAATTGAAAAAATGCCTGGATATTTTGAAGAATAGCGATCTGCGTTTTTCACTGGTTACTGATCTTATCAGCTTTGCAGAATCAGATCACACTTATTCGCCCGAAGAAAAAACAAATGTTGAAAAAATTTCCCAATACCTCGGAATAAACGAACAGCAATTCAGTTTGCTGGATCAGTTCGTGCAAAAAACAGCTGAAACGCAACCAGAGCCCGAAGAAATTTCACGACCTGGGTTTCTTTCAAAACTAGGTCTCGATGAAAAGTTCAAAAAATCGGGCATTAATATTAATAGTCTTACTAAAGGTCTGTTAGGTATTGCAGGTCCAATGATCCTGGCTAATCTTGTAAGAAATCGTTTTAAGCGAGGTGCAAGCTCCTCGATGAATCCTTTGAATGTGCCAGGAGGTGGAGGATTGAATTCGATCATAAACCTATTAAGCGGGGGAAGAGGATTTTCTCGTTCAGGAAATTTACTAAGCAGGCTTTTGGGCCGGTAGTGATAGATGCCAAAATCCTATTGCAGCGCCAGGTTGATGGAAACTCCAACAGCCTGGCGGTGTCATGGGATTCTGGATGAAATTTTAGTCTCCACACAATAAACGGTTCTCATTGTTTCACCCCTATTAGCAACATATGACTAACCGGGTAATCAAACTTCTTTGGCTGGCCTTCTTGTAATATAAACAGTTCTGCTTTTCCTTTTAAGCGATTGCTCACTATCCACTCATTAGTATATGCCTTTGATGCGGGATGAATTGAAAATCCTGCAAGCATTAACTGTTGCTTCCAGTCTTCAAAATCCCAGAAACAAAATGTTTCATGCATTTCACTTTGCCAGTTATCGGTATAATCTTTTCTGCTCAGGAACTCTGCAGCATCACTAAGCTGTAGTTGAATATAGTTTTTACCTGAAAAAGTTATTTCTTTAAACTGTAGTTGGTACCCTTCGGTGGCACGAAAATCCCTGGCAAACCGCAGAAACCTTGAATAAGTTGACAACGAACCTAAATAATGAGAGAGTTCTTGCCGCTCACCAAATTGCTCATAAGGATGAGTTGTATGGATACCATCTTCGTTATTGAGAAGCAGTAATACTTCCTGCTCTTTTGAATAAGGCCCGACCACATCCCGGTTGATCCATACTCCTCCAGGCACTAGTTCTTCATAACGGGTTTGTATAAACTGCAAAAGATCTTGCCGGCTTCCATAAGATTCGATCTCATGCGTTAAAGAAGATGTATGAATTGTATTCATAGAGTTTTTTTCAAAAGCCAGGCCCGTCACGGCGTTCTTTTGCGAGAAAAAAACAAAAGGGTTTTTGAATTCGCCATTCTCCTTGCGTTGCCGGCATATTTCAAATAAATGGCGGCTTACTTCAATGCCATACAAATCACTTTCTCTTAATCGCTCATCCTCTGCTGCAAGTTTGATCCAGCTGCCTACTGCACAACCAATATCACCAACCCGACCCGGATGAATGTAATCGGCTGTTTCCTCATACTTCAATTTGGCTATCTCGTCCATCTGGCGCACATACACATTATAGTCCCTTGTCTCAGTAAGATCTCCGTCACTACTGATCATTGCGTCATTAAATAATAGTTTTACTTTATCACCCAACCGGTATTTTTCCCAAATGGTGAGAGAAGAAGCATAAATTTTATCTGTAATACTCTTCTTTTCCTCCCACTCATCTGTCTTTGCTATTTCCTCTACAATATCCCAGGGCATTGATGTGTGATGTTTCCAGGTAGTGATATCTTCTAATTCACCGGGAAGAATAGTGAACCCAAGTTCCTCGTACATTTTTAGAACAGGAGTAGAGCAGACCACCATTGTGTTGTCAGGTGTACAATTATATCGCCCGTCACTTTCATGCTTAATTCTTTTCAATGTATAAGATGCGAAACTGCTGAGGCTTCCTACATCATCAATTCCGTAAGTATAAACAGACACACCAAGCTGGCTACTCATCATTTCAATAGCGATAGCTCTCAGGTAAAATGGCAGCGGGTTACGACGTGTATTGGAGTGATTAGCTGAAGTAACAGGAAATAAGATCGCTTCTATCTTTTCATTGCATGAAACATTCTTTCCATAGATATCTTTTGCGCCAGCAAGGTCATTGCTGATTAACGAAGACAAATAATCAAACTGGAACTGTGTAATAAGATGGTGCCTGCCTGGAATCAACAAATACATGTAGTTTTGCTTTATTCGTATGCAAAATAAGTCATCCGCTATTAAAGTTGCTGTTGATGCCATTGTTTTTGGCTATGCCAAAACTGATGGTGTTTCCATCTTGCTGATACAACGCAAGTATGAACCGTTTAAAAATAGCTGGGCCATACCAGGCGGTTTTGTGTTAGCCGGAGAATCGCTGGAAGAAGCTGTGCAAAGAGAGTTAGCAGAAGAAACAGGTATCCGGGTCAACTACCTGGAACAACTTTATAGTTTTGGTGAGCCATCCCGCGATCCACGTGAGCGCATTATTTCGATCGCCTATTTTGGCCTTGTAAAAACCACACAGTACCAGGAATTAAAAGCAAGCACTGATGCGGAGAATGCAAAATGGTTCAGTATAAAAAAGTTGCCGGCTCTCGCTTTTGATCATAGGGAAATTTTAAGAGTGGCCATTGAACGACTTCGTGCAAAGGTCCGTTACCAGCCTATCGGGTTTGAGTTGTTGGATAAGAAATTTCCTTTTTCGGACCTGGAAAAATTATACACGGCGTTGCTTGATAAGGATATTAATCGACGCAATTTCAGCAAGAAGATACTTTCCTTTGGGTTTTTAGAAGAAACCGGCGAATTATCAAAATCAGAGGGCAAAGGAAGACCAAGTAAAATGTATCAGTTTAATCAAAAACGATACAAAGAATTATTGAAGGAAGGTTTTCACTTTGAGATATGAAACAACCAATCAGTCAGTGCTAAAAGAAATATTTACAAGCCTGGTAATGCAATATGACTGCAATGCAGCGCTGGCAGAAACTCTTTGGTTAGAAATCTATCAGCACTATAGTAAGAAGAAAAGGTATTATCACAATCTTTCCCATTTACAGGCTTTGTATGAGCAATTGAATGCGAAGAGGCGTTCTATAGAGGACTGGAACAGCATCCTGTTTTCTCTTTTCTATCATGATATCATTTATAAAGTAAGCAGCAAAACAAACGAGATACAAAGTGCTGAGCTGGCGTTGAAACGGTTACAAAGCATCGGGTATCCGGAGAAAAATGCCCGGCATTGCTATGATCTGATAATAGCAACCGCTACTCACCAAAAAAGTAACGATGCTGACACAAATCTATTTACGGATGCCGATCTCTCAATCCTGGGCCAGGAGAGGGAAATTTATAAAGCTTATTGTGACAATATTCGAAAAGAGTACAGCATTTATCCCGACTTCATCTATAAGCCCGGAAGAAAAAAAGTAGTAGTTCACTTTCTCGAAATGAGCCGGATTTTCAAAACAGAATACTTCTACGATCGGTTTGAACTACAAGCAAGACAAAACCTTGCATGGGAGCTGGGAAGTATCTCAACGTAGGCCAATATTATATTTTGCTTCAAAATAAAGCAAAATTTGCTGATCCCGAAAGCAGTATTTATATTTGCTTATTAATTAAGCAAAATGAAAACGATCAATCTAAATACAGGGCAAAATATCCGGTTCACTTTATTCCCCGATAACCAGCCACATGTTACTGTAGATGGGGTAGAAGCACGTGATCAGGTGCGGGTGATCTGTGCGATTACGGATAGCGTAAAGTTGATCCAGCTATTAGAAACAGCTAATGCCCTTAAACATCTGGACGCTGTAAAAAAAATACTGACTATTCCCTACCTGATGGCGGCCCGGTATGATAGGTTGATGCTTGCCGGTGATAGTTTCGACCTGGAAGTGATCGCTAACCTGGTCAACAGCTGTGATTTTGAAAAAGTGCAGGTACTCGATGTTCACTCTGAAGTTGCCCTGCAACTGATCAATAATGCTGAAAATATCAACAACAGGTTTTTAGTAGAACAATACGATAAACAGGAAGCTGTATTGATTTGCCCGGACAAAGGGGCTGCAAAAAAAATAGCTGATTATACATCATGGAACAGCAGGCTGAAGGATGTTGTTTATTGTACTAAAAGCAGGGATCTTTCTACCGGCAAGATCACTTTACTTGTTGAAAAGCCAGAGGAATGCTTTAATAAAAACTGTGTGATCATTGATGATATATGTGATGGCGGCGCCACCTTTCTTGCTATTGCCAGCCAAATCAAACCGGCACACCTTAGTTTGATTGTCACTCATGGGATATTTTCCAAAGGATTTGCTGCACTTTCTGAAAAGTTTGATGAGATTATTACGAGTGACAGCCTTTGCAAGGTTTATAACACTCAAAAACTAAGAACAATAAAAATTGGTTATGATCATCTATAAAGCTCCGCAGGAAATCGGCAATACGGAAGGAAAGAAAATTTTCCTTGGAGGAACAATTGATAACGGCGCTTCGGTAAACTGGCAAGAGACAACCATTCAATTCTTCAAAGAGAAAAACTGTACTATTTTAAATCCGAGAAGAGATGATTGGGATCAGACATGGAAACAGGAAGCCAGCGACTTTCAGTTCTCGCAACAGGTGAATTGGGAAATGGAGGCAATGGATGGAGCAGATATTATTATACTGAATTTTCTTGCAGGCTCACAATCACCAATCAGTTTATTAGAATTAGGACTGCAAGCAAAATCCGGGAAACTGGTGGTTTGTTGTCCGAAAGAATATTGGCGAAGTGGAAATGTACACCTGTTATGTACGAACTATCACATCCCTCTCTATAACAATATGCGAACATTATTAGAAAGTATTAATTTATAAAGAACTCAAGTATGAAAACAAATCCATTTTTACTGACGGATTACTATAAAGTAGGACATGTGTTTCAATATCCTGCAAATACAACATTGGTATATAGTAATCTCACTCCACGAAAAAGCAGGGATGAAAGAATTGAAGAAATGGTTTTTTTCGGTCTGCAGTACTTTATCAAAGAGTATTTATTAGAATATTTCAATGATAATTTTTTCAGGCAGCCGAAAGAAAAAGTGATGGCTTCTTATAAAAGGAGGATCAGCACTTCATTGGGTGCTCATCTCCCCACCTATGAACATTTAGAAAAATTGCATGACCTTGGATACCTGCCTATCGAAATAAAAGCAGTGCCTGAAGGAAGCAAAGTGCCCATGAGGGTCCCTTGTCTTACGATAGTAAATACATTGCCTGAGTTTTACTGGGTAACTAATTTTTTAGAAACGATTTTGTCAGCTATTATCTGGCAACCCTGTACCAGTGCAACCATTGCTCATGAATACAGGAAACTACTCGATCAATATGCTGCCGAAACAGGAGTGCCTGTTGATTTTGTTCAATGGCAGGGACATGACTTTAGCTTTCGGGGGATGAGCAGTTTGGAAACAGCCGTACTAAGCGGTATGGGGCACTTGCTATCATTTACCGGCACTGATACCATCCCCGCCATTGAAGCACTGGAAAAATATTACCATGCTGATGCTGATAAGGAACTGATAGGAGGAAGCGTGGCAGCAACAGAACATAGTGTAATGTGCAGTGGTAGTGAAGGCGGTGAAATGGAAACTTTCAGGAGATTGATTACCGAAGTTTATCCCGAAGGAATTGTTAGCATTGTAAGTGATACCTGGGATCTGTGGAAAGTGTGCACGACCTATATAGCAGCTTTAAAAGAAATTATCTTACAAAGAAATGGGAAAGTAGTTATTCGTCCTGATAGCGGCGACCCGGTAAAAATTATATGCGGCGATAAAGATGGCAAAACAATAGTCGAAAGAAAAGGTGTAGTTGAGCTGCTGTGGGATGTGTTTGGCGGCAGCATAACGAATAAAGGTTATAAAATGCTGGATCCGCATATTGGTGCAATTTATGGTGACAGTATAAACCTGGAAAGAGCTGAAGCCATTTGTGAAGGGCTAAAACAAAAAGGATTTGCGAGCCAGGTAGTTTTTGGTATTGGTAGTTATACATACCAGTATAATACACGGGATACCTTTGGCTTAGCGATAAAAGCTACTTATGTAGAAGTAAACGGGCAAAGCAGGGAAATTTTTAAAAACCCTGTTACAGATGATGGCACTAAAAAATCAGCGACTGGTTTATTGCAGGTGATTAAAGTGAACGGGAACTATGCCTTGATAGATAAAGTGAGTTGGAGCGAAGAAAAGGAAAGTGAATTGATAACAGTATTTAAAAATGGAAGGCTATTAAAAGAATATTCCTTACAGGAAATAAGAGAAAAAATAAATGAAAACAGAAAAGTACATAGAACAGGAGAAAAGGTTGCCTGAGAAAGGTCGGCAGGTTATTGGCAGCCTGTCAGCTGAGTCTATCATAGTATATCAGGCATTTAATCCTTTTATAACAGAGTATGCGGTAAAAAATCAAAAATTCGGGGGTGCCCATTATAGTTTCAACCGCATGTCATGGATAAAGCCCGGGTTTTTATGGATGATGTACAGGGCAGGATGGGCGACAAAAGAACATCAGCAAAAAATACTGGCAGTTACTCTTCCTTTAAAACATTTTAAAAGTATATTAAGGGAAGCAACCATTTCATCCTTTGATAGCCGGTTATTTGCATCGGAGGAAGAATGGAAAAACGAACTTGCTAAAACTGAAGTAAGGTTGCAATGGGACCCTGATCATGATCCGTTTGGTAACAAGCGGGAAAGAAAAGCCATTCAAATCGGGATGAAAGGAGAGATGCTGAGAAAATTTTGTACTGAATGGATCACTCAAATCGAAGACATTACTTCTTTTGTAAAAGAAGAGCATCAAAAAGTAATAAACCAACAAGTTGAAGACCTGAATCTTCCTTTTGAGGATATAATTGATTTGCAGGACCAGGAAATTGAAAAACGAATTGGCATTGTAAAGTAACAATGACTTTAATCCTGCCAGACATCAAAAGCTGACTTTGTTATCAACTTACGGCAACACCCCACTTTGAAAAGAAATGCCCTACCAATGCAGTGGCGAGCATAGCAACTGTTCCCCAAACGCAAATCCGAAGAACCGATTTGACAACAGATGAACCGCCAATATTCGCAGCTAAATAACCTGACACAGCTAAAAACAAAATGGAGGAGCCATATTGAATAAATACCATTTCTCTCAAAGGAGCGACTATAGAAACAATCAACGGAAGCAACCCGCCTACAATAAAGGAAGCTGCTGATGCCATCGCTGCCTGAAATGGTTTAGCTTTCGTAATCTCGTTCATTCCTAATTCATCGCGGGCATGAGTTTCCAATGCATTGTGAGCTGTAAGTTGTTTCGCTACTTCCAAAGCAAGCGCAGGGGTAAGTCCACGCGCCTGATAGATGGAAGTAAGTTCTTTTAATTCTTCTTCTGGCATTTCTTCCAATTCCTTTCGTTCCCGGGCAAGATCGGATGTTTCAACATCCGACTGCGAACTCACGGAAACATATTCGCCTGCTGCCATAGAGAGTGCACCGGCTACTACACCTGCCAATGAGGCAAGAACTATTGCTTCCCGGCCAGGATTTGCAGCGGCTACACCGATAGCAAGACTAGCGGTAGATAATATTCCGTCGTTTGCACCCAATACCGCGGCTCTTAGCCAGCCACTCCTGTGCATGAAATGTCTTTCCTGTTTCATCATTTAAAAATTAAATGCAGGGAAATGCTATTGGCGGACATCTGGATATTTTTAACATAATGCCCATAACGCAACTCAGCTGTTGAAATATGCTGCATTCCAAACGCACCTTTAATGGCTTCCACCTGAATCCTGCTCCTAAAAAGGTACTGTGAAATTTTGAAAGATCATAAGCAAGCAATTAAAATGGGCACACGGAAAAAAATGGGTAATAAA
>DASVNY010000512.1:0-5094 GCA_036383615.1 Chitinophagaceae bacterium | reverse complement strand
AACACGGATGATATTCGTGAAGCGCCGGCATTGTATATGATCGATGCGTTGATCGAAGCCGGGGCAACAGTTACGGCTTTCGATCCCGAAGCCATGAAGAATGTAAAGGGACAGATCGGAGATAAGATCGGTTATGCAGAGAGCCAGTATGAAGCATTGCAAAATGCCGACGCACTGATCATCGCTACTGAGTGGAATGAATTCCGCACACCGGATTTTGCAAAAATTGTTGCGGGGCTCAAAAACAAAGCTATCTTCGACGGACGTAATTTATTTGATCTCGCCGCTATGAAAGAGTTAGGTTTTCACTATGAAAGCGTAGGGCGTGCAACCGTAGGAACGGATGAACAGAAGAACAGATGAACAGATGAATTTTGAAGTTACTAACCATAAATATCCTGAAAATTGGACTTAAAAGAATCTAACAATAATTCTCCTCTCGGGAGGGCAAAGCGCCGGGTACTCATCACCGGCGCCGCTGGTTTTCTTGGCTCTCATCTTTGTGACCGTTTTATTAAGGAAGGCTATCATGTCATCGGGATGGATAATCTTATTACTGGCGACCTGAAAAATATTGAGCACCTCTTCAAGCTCGAACAATTTGAGTTCTATCATCATGATATAACCAAGTTCATTCATATTCCAGGTTCGCTGGATTATATCATGCACTTTGCATCACCAGCCAGCCCCATTGATTATTTAAAAATACCTATTCAAACACTGAAGGTGGGAGCAATGGGTACGCATAATTGTTTGGGATTGGCCAAAGCAAAAAATGCAAGAATACTGGTGGCTTCAACAAGTGAAGTGTATGGTGATCCATTGGTGCATCCGCAAACAGAAGAATACTGGGGCAATGTTAACCCGGTTGGCCCAAGAGGTGTGTATGATGAAGCGAAGCGTTATATGGAATCTATTACGAGGGCTTATCATACTTTTCATGGAGTTGAAACGAGGATCGTAAGGATATTCAACACCTATGGTCCACGAATGCGTCTCAATGATGGAAGAGCATTGCCGGCATTTATTGGCCAGGCATTAAGAGGTGAAGATCTGACTGTGTTTGGCGATGGTTCACAAACACGCAGCTTTTGTTATGTGGATGATTTGGTTGACGGCATTTATCGTTTGTTGCTGAGCGATTATACCATGCCGGTAAATATTGGGAACCCCAATGAGATAACATTAAAAGAATTTGCGGAAGAGATATTGAAGTTGACCGGTAATAAAGTGAAGATCGTTCACAAACCTTTACCGGTTGACGATCCAAAACAAAGACAACCTGATATTACAAAAGCAAAGACCATTCTTGGATGGGAACCACGAGTGAGCCGTAGTGAAGGATTAAAGATCACTTATGATTATTTCAAGTCTCTTCCCGAAGAAGAATTAAGAAAACAACCAAAAGAGTTTGTTAGCCAGAAATAAGATCCATGTACCAGGAATTAGTTGATAAAAAAGCAAAGTTAGCCGTCATCGGTTTGGGTTATGTGGGACTTCCTATTGCGCTTGAATTTGCAAAGAAGGTTTCCGTGATCGGGTTTGACATCAATGCAAAACGCATTGATATGATGAAACAAGCTATTGACCCAAGCAATGAACTGGAAAAAGAAGCATTTGATGGTTGTGATATTGTTTTTACCGATTCGCTGGATGTATTGCGGGAAGCAACATTTTTTATTGTTGCCGTTCCTACACCGGTTGACGATCATAACGTGCCGGATCTTGTTCCTGTACAAAAAGCTTCTGAAACAATTGGCAAAGTGATTAAGAAGGGAGATTATGTGGTGTTTGAATCAACAGTATATCCCGGTTGCACCGAAGAGGATTGTTTACCTGTGATCGAAAAATTATCAGGGTTAAAAAACGTTATCGATTTTAAATTGGGTTACTCACCCGAAAGGATAAATCCAGGGGATAAAAATCACACACTGGCCACCATTATAAAAGTTGTGTCTGGTTGTGATGCAGTATCATTAGAAGAGATCGCCAAAGTGTATGAGTTGGTGGTAAAAGCGGGTGTGCATAAAGCATCTTCTATAAAAGTGGCTGAAGCGGCCAAGATCATTGAGAATACACAACGTGACCTGAACATTGCTTTGATGAACGAGTTGTCCATCATTTTTAATATGATGAACATAAATACGTATGAAGTGCTCGAAGCAGCAGGCACCAAATGGAACTTTCTGAAATTCCAACCCGGCCTCGTAGGAGGGCATTGTATAGGTGTGGATCCCTACTATCTTACTTATAAGGCCAACTCATTGGGTTATGATGCCGAAGTAATACTGGCAGGCCGGAATATCAATGATAATATGGCAAAGTATGTAGCCAAAAAGGTTGTGCAACACTTGATCAAACATGCCGGTGATGTAAAATCAGCTAAAGTGCTGGTGAAAGGAGCCACATTCAAAGAGAATGTAAGTGATATCCGCAATTCAAAAGTGGCTGATGTTGTAAAAGCCTTGCGTTCTTATTATGTGAATGTTGACGTCGAGGATCCTTATGCAGATTCCGACGAGCTGAATCATGAATATGGGTTTGGTTTAACAAAAGAAAACGGTACTGATTACGACGCAGTGATCATTACCGTGCCTCACAAAGATTATCTTTCACTGGATGATGATTATTTTGCAGGCATTACCAAACCACATGGGTTGGTAGCAGATCTGAAAGGACTTTTTAGAAATAAGGTCAATAGCAGAACTTACTGGAGTTTATAAATATGCCATTCATACCCACTCATATTCCCGGCCTGCTCGTTTTTGAGCCCAAAGTGTTTGAAGACAGTCGCGGTTATTTTTTTGAATCTTATAATGAAAATATATTTAAGCAGGAAGGTGCTGATATGAAATTTGTCCAGGATAATCAATCATCTTCTTCTTACGGTGTGATCCGGGGATTGCATTACCAGTTGCCACCTCATGCGCAAACAAAGCTGGTGAGAGTGTTGTCAGGAGAGATATTGGATGTAGCGGTTGATATACGTAAAGGATCGCCTACGTTTGGACAATCGTATTCCCTTGTGTTATCTGCGGATAATAAAAAGCAATTACTTATTCCAAGAGGATTTGCGCATGGCTTTTCTGTATTGAGTGAGAAAGCGGAAGTGTTGTATAAATGTGATGCTTTTTATAACAAGGAAAGCGATGCTGGTATAAATGTTTTTGATAGTGAGTTGAATATTGACTGGCAAATACCTGCTGATAATGCCATTTTATCTGATAAGGACAAACAACTTCCCCTGTTTGCTGACTGTAAGAATAGTTTTGTTTTTGGAGAATGAATGCAAAACCCAAAATACTGGTTACGGGTTCCAACGGACAATTGGGAAAAGAGCTGAAAGCGCTTGAGTTTGCCTATCCTCAATTCGATCTTGTTTTTTTATCGAGAGAGGATATGCCCATTCATCATTTTGAATTGGTAAGAAATACATTCAAAGCTCATCAACCCAATTATCTCATTAATTGCGCTGCTTATACTGCGGTAGATAAAGCCGAATCGGAAAAAGAACTCGCTTTCCAGGTGAATGCGGAAGCGGTGGGAGTGCTGGCAGCGGTATGTAAAGAGCATGATTGCCGTTTCATTCATATCTCTACCGATTATGTTTTTGATGGCAATGCAACGTTGCCGTATAAAGAAGAAGCAAGGACAAATCCGCAGGGTGTTTATGGCGCATCCAAACTAGAAGGAGAGAAGCAGGCCGTGGAACTTAATCCCGACTCGATCATCATTCGCACATCGTGGGTGTATTCTGAATTTGGAAAAAATTTCGTGAAAACGATGTTGAAGTTAATGAGTGAAAGAGAAGAGTTGAATGTGGTATATGACCAGGTAGGGTCACCTACTTACGCAGCAGATCTTGCCGAAACGATCTTAAGGATCATTTCCAATTGCCAATTGTCAATTGGAAATTGGCGTCCGGGTATCTATCATTATAGCAATGATGGTATCATCAGTTGGTATGATTTTGCCGTGGCAATTAGAGAATTATCCCGCAGCACTTGTAAAATAAATCCTATCTCCACGGCCGAGTATCCCACAACAGCCAAACGGCCTGCTTATTCTGTACTTGATAAAGTTAAAATTCAAAGAGTGCTGAATATTGAGCTGAAAGGTTGGAGAGAAAGTCTTAAAAACTGTTTGCAACGCATGCAATAAAACCACCAGCATTTCCCCGCAATTGGTATTGCTTCCTTCAATTTTCTATAATATGTTAATACCCGCTTAAGCTTTCTTGAGCGGGTGCCAGTTACTTCTTATTGGCACTGTTTTCGGGCACTACACCCGTTAAAAATTCATTTCAATAAATTAATCAAATGAGGAGTTTAAACTATGAAAAGGTTTTTTTCATCGGCCAGGACATTCATGCTGGCAGGGGCCGGGGTCCTGGCATCGGGCATGTTATTGACATCCTGTCTGAAAGACAATGATAGCAATAACAATGATGTGGCGGCGGGCTTAATGGCGTTCAATCTTTCAACGGATCAGTCAGCAGCCGGTTTTAAGATCGGGGGCAATACGCTGACACAGTTTCCACTTGCTTATAGTAATTTTACAGGCGTTTATTTGCCTGTTTACCCGGGAACAAGAACGATCGATGCTTTTAGTTTTAATTCGGGTAATACATTGGCTACTTCATCAGCTGACTTCAAAACCGATAAGTTTTATTCTGTATTCCTGGTTGGATCCGGTTCTTCACTGGAGAATGTGATCGTAGAGGATAAGTTCGACAGCCTTTCATCATCCGGCAAAGCATATGTAAGATACATTAACGCTATCGCCGATGCTTCAAGCTCAACCGTAACAATTGCATCCGGCGGAACGAATGTGGTGAGTGAAAGCGCATCATTCAAATCTGTTTCCGATTTTGAAGCTGTGGATGCAGGTGCTGTTGCTATTACTGTCAGCAATGGCGGAACGATCAATGTAAATCGTACGATCACACTTGAATCAAGAAAGGTTTATACTGTTTTGTTGATCGGCAAGCCGGGAGAGACAGGTGATAATGCGGTACAGATAAAATTTGTTGCTAATGGCCAGTTGACTGATAACGCCGCAAGAATCGGCAGTGCTTCATCAGGTCGCTCAGTA
>DASVNY010000511.1:0-12077 GCA_036383615.1 Chitinophagaceae bacterium | reverse complement strand
ACACACTCAAGACGATGGTGGACCAGTTGCGTGCCTTCGCTTCCGAAGTAACGCGTGTGGCTCGTGAAGTGGGTACAGATGGTAAACTCGGCGGACAGGCATTCGTGCCGGGTGTGGCTGGTACATGGAAAGATTTGACCGATTCAGTGAACCAGATGGCTGGTAACCTTACCGCGCAGGTAAGAAATATCGCTGAGGTTGCGGTAGCGGTTGCGAATGGTGATATGTCGAGAAAGATTACGGTGGATGTGAGAGGTGAGATCCTGCAGTTGAAAGAAACACTCAACACGATGGTGGACCAGTTGAGAGCATTTGCATCAGAAGTTACCCGTGTGGCCCGAGAGGTGGGTAGTGAAGGTAAATTGGGTGGACAGGCTTTTGTGCCGGGTGTGGCGGGTACATGGAAAGACTTGACTGACTCTGTGAACCAGATGACAGGTAACCTTACATCACAGGTAAGAAATATCGCCGAGGTAACAAAAGCGGTTGCATCCGGTGACTTAACAAAGAAAGTAACGATCGATGTTAAAGGAGAGATCTTCGACTTGAAGAATACGATCAACACGATGGTTGACCAGTTGAACTCCTTTGCGTTTGAGGTAACAAGGGTAGCGAGAGAAGTAGGTACAGAAGGTAAACTCGGTGGACAGGCAGAGGTGCAAGGTGTGGCCGGTACCTGGAAAGACTTGACTGACTCGGTGAATATGATGGCATCAAATCTTACCAACCAGGTGCGTGGTATCGCCAAGGTCGTTACATCAGTTGCGACCGGTAACTTAAAACAAAAATTATCGATCGTATCAAGAGGTGAGGTGGCACAGTTGATCGATACGATCAATGAGATGATTGATACATTGGCTGTGTTTGCCGACCAGGTAACCAACGTTGCCCGTGAAGTGGGAGTTGAAGGAAGATTGGGTGGACAGGCATCGGTGCCGGGTGCATCTGGTATCTGGAAAAACCTAACAGAGAACGTAAACCAGTTAGCGGAAAACTTAACGACACAGGTACGTAATATCGCCGATGTGGCTAGTGCGGTAACAAAAGGTGATTTGACGCAGATGATACGTGTGGAAGCAAAAGGTGAAGTGGAAGAATTGAAAGACACCATCAACCAGATGATCGCTAACCTGAAGCAAACAACATTACGTAACCAGGAACAGGACTGGTTGAAATCCAACCTTGCGAAGTTCACGCAAATGTTGCAGGGGCAAAAAGATCTGAATACGGTGGCAAAACGTATTCTTTCCGAATTGGCGCAGGTGGTGAATGCGCAAAAAGGTATGTTCTACATTTTGGAGCAGGATGATAACTTTAAGAATCAAAAATTGAAATTGTTTGCGGCCTATGCATTCGGCGAAGAAGTAAAAGCAGCGAAAGAGTTCGCATTGGGAGAAGGATTGGTTGGCCAGTGCGCTTTGGAAAGAGAGCGGATAATACTTTCCAATGTTCCGAGGAACTATACTAAGATCGGTTCGGGTTTAGGTAAGGCATCACCCTTAAGTGTGATCGTGCTTCCGGTGTTGTTTGAAAAAGAAGTAAAAGCCGTTATTGAACTGGCTTCCTTTGATGCCTTTAGTGAAACACACCTTGACTTCCTTAGCCAGTTGACAGAAAGTATCGGTATCGTATTGAAAAATATCGAAGCCAATACAAGAACGGAAAGCTTGCTGGTGCAATCACAGTCACTGACCGATGAATTAAGAAGAACGAATGAAGAGCTGCAGGATAAGGCTCACCTGTTGGTAAAACAAAAAGAAGAAGTGGAGGCCAAGAACAAGGAGGTGGAAGAAGCGAGATTGTCATTGGAAGAAAAAGCCGAGCAGCTGCAGCTGACATCAAAATATAAATCAGAGTTCCTTGCTAACATGTCGCATGAGCTTCGAACTCCATTGAACTCATTGTTGATCCTTGCGCAACAGTTATATGAGAATCATGACGGCAATCTTACAGAGAAACAAGTGAGTTATGCAAAGACAATTCACAGTTGTGGTGATGACCTCATCCAATTGATCAATGACATTCTTGACTTGTCTAAGATCGAGTCCGGTTATATTTCAACTGACTTTGTGAAATTGCCGTTCAGGGAGATCACTTCATTTGTTGAATCAACATTCAAACATATTTCTGAAAACAAGAATCTTCGTTTCAGTATTGATGTGGATGAAAAATTACCAGCCAGTTTTGAAACCGATGCACAACGTCTCAACCAGATCCTTAAGAATCTTCTTTCCAATGCGTTCAAGTTTACGGAAAAAGGTGAAGTGAAGTTGAGGGTGTATGAAGCAATACACAGCTGGAAACAACGCAACCCAAGTTTGGATAACGCCGCAAGGGTGGTTGCTTTTGAGATCAGGGATACGGGTATCGGTATCTCAAGAGATAAACAGAATATCATTTTCGAAGCCTTCCAGCAAGCGGAAGGTTCTACGAGTAGAAAATATGGTGGAACAGGTTTGGGTCTTTCTATCAGCCGTGGCTTGGCTGATTTGTTGGGTGGTTCTATTGAATTGGAAAGCGCTGTTGGTTTGGGAAGCACATTCACGTTATTCCTTCCAACTGAATATAATCCAACCTATGCTAAGAAAGAAAAGCAGAGCAGCTTAACTGTTACCGAATATAAACTGGCTGAAGGAACGAGTGCAACTGAATCTGCATTACAATCAGTGCCAACGATCAAGGTGAGTGAAACAAAGGACCTGGAAGCACTCAACGAGATCATTAATGAAGCGGGCGATGACAGGAATATGATCGTGACCGGTGATAAAGTGGTATTAGTAGTAGAGGATGATGTTCGTTTTGGAAAGATCATGATGGAGAAAGCACATGACCTGGCTTTGAAAGTAGTTATTGCCACCACATTCGGCGATGTGTTTGACCTGGTGAATAAGTATAGCCCTATTGCGGTAACGCTGGATGTAAAACTGCCTGATGCAAGCGGCTGGAGAATATTGGACCTGTTCAAGAATGATGTGAACTTCAGGCATATACCGATCCATCTTATCTCGGGTGAAGAAAACAGGTTGCTGGCAATGCAGCGTGGTGCCAGGAGTTTCCATCTCAAGCCTTTGACCAGTGATACACTGGCTACGCTGTTTAACGACATTGTGAAATACCATGAAAAGAAAACCAAGAAAGTGCTGGTGGTAGAGGATAACGAACTCGATTCATCACAGATAGCCAGGATGCTTGACAATGGGGATATCATTACTATCGATATTATTGATTCGGGCCTGAAAGCAATTGATATGTTGCAGGAAAACGATTATGATTGCGTGATCGTTGATTATATGCTTCCGGATATTGATGGGCTGGACCTGGTGATGCAGTTAAGCAATATGGATAAGATGGAAATGACACCAGTGATTGTTTATTCGGCCAGGGATTTTTCGCCAAGGGAAAGCACACAGATCAAGCAATATGCTAACCGTCTTTTACTGAAAGGAACAAATTCATTGGATCTACTGCTGGAAGAAACCGTGATGCTGTTGCATATCAATCATAAGGACCTGATGCCTGAAAAGACAAAACTGATCGAGAACCTTTGTTCGAAGAATGATGTACTGGCACATAAAAAAGTGTTGATCGTTGACGATGATGTGCGGAACCTTTTCGCGTTAACAACAGCATTTGAACGGTATAATATCAATACCATCATTGCTGAAAGCGGGCAGGAGGCGATCAATGCGCTGACGGATAATAAAGACATTGATATAGTGCTGATGGATATCATGATGCCTGAAATGGATGGCTATGAGACTACGCAAAAAATAAGGCGGGAACATAAGAATACAACATTGCCTATTATTGCAGTAACAGCCAAGGCGATGAAGGGCGACAGGCAAAAATGTATTGAAGCAGGCGCTTCAGATTATATAACAAAACCCGTAAAGGTGGACCAGTTACTTTCGCTGATGCGTATCTGGTTATACAAATAAATAAAAGCTGTGAGCCATGAGCTACGATCGTTGAGACCTCTAATGCAATAGTAAAATTGAAGTCTCACAGCTCGTAGCTCATGGCTCACAGCTGACTTAACAGCAGAGCTATGGAGCATAACGAAGAGCATGATCTTTCGTTAAAACCGGAAATAAAAATTCTTGTTGTCGATGACAGGGAAGATAACCTGTTTTCCATCGAGGCGATCCTCGAAAAGGATAATTATACGATCGTCCGAGCCAATTCAGGGCGTGCGGCATTAAAGATATTGTTGCAGGAGCAGGATTTTTCAATGATACTGATGGATGTGCAGATGCCTGATCTCAGCGGCATTGAAACGGCTACTATTATTTACCAGCGCGACAAGCTGAGAGATATACCGATCATGTTCATCACGGCGCATGACTATGATGAGGATATCATTTTTAAAGGATATAAAACAGGAGGCGTTGATTATATCTATAAGCCTATTAATCCTGACCTGTTACGGGTAAAAGTATCGGTGTTTGTGGAGTTGTACCGTAAAAATCAGCAATTGATCCAGCATGAAAAAAAATTGCTTGCGGCCAATCACTCCCTGCAGAAGGAAATAGAACAGCACAAGATATCGGAAGAAAAGATCAAGCAGCTTAACCAGCGCCTGGTCAAGAATAATGAGGACCTTAAAGTAATGAATGAAGAGCTTGACAGGTTTGCCTATGTCGCTTCTCACGATCTGCAGGAGCCATTGAGAAAGATCATGGTCTTTATTGACAGGATATTACTCAAAAAAGGCCTTGATGAAGAAACGGAGAAATATTTTAAAAAGATCGTTCACTCTTCCGAGCGAATGCAATCGCTGATCAATAATATCCTTGACTTTTCCCGGCAATCTTACTTGTCAGAAGATTTTAAGAACACGGACCTTAACCTGCTTATTAATGATGCGATCGGCGAATTGGAACTGGAGATCGAAAACAATGGGGTAAAAATTTTTGTAGGCAACCTGCCATCCGCGAAGGTGATCCCGGGCATGATGCGCCAGTTATTCTATAACCTGCTGAGCAATGCGATAAAATTCAGGAAAAAGGATACCCCGCCGGAAATACATATCAGTTTACAAAAATCAGATCCGTTACTGAATGGGTCCTTTTACTATATCAACTTCTCCGACAATGGGATCGGTTTTGATCCCAAGCATGCCGAAGAGATATTTATGGTCTTTAAAAGGCTACATAGCTATCATGAATTTGAAGGCACGGGTATCGGTCTTTCCATTTGCAGGAAAATAATGGAAAGACATAATGGGTTCATCAAGGCGGAGAGTATCCCGGGAACAGGATCGCTGTTCAAGATCGGGATACCTAAGAACCTGGGCTAACTATCCATACTTTTATAATTAGTTATGATTCTTTCTGAGGAATAAGTTCCTCATAATAACTATTGATACCACATACCCGAACTTCTTCTTTTTATTATCTCACAGTTAACATTTCTGAAAGTCAATCACAAAGGGGCAGGTAATAACATTGACAGCACCATTGTGAATTTAACTGGTATCACATTTGTCTTTCATGCTGTAGAATAGTTTTATTATGAATACAGATTACAATTTGCAGTTTATCCGGGGAAGGCTTAACGGCATTCAAAATGCACTGATGTATAACATGAGTATGAATGCAGCCAAATTGCCTAATGATGTGGTCCGCTTCCTTGATATTGACGAAGAGGGAAAATTATGGTTCAGCATTCAATCACCGAAGTATAAGCAGCAGGCCATCGAGCCAGTGTTTCCTGTGCGTCTTTTCTTTTACCAGAAAGGGATTGATTACCGCATTGAAGCTTCGGGCACGGCATGTATAGACAATAATAGTCATTACAATACTGAACTGTCATCAGCTTCTTCCATTATTTTCAAATTGACCGTATCCTATATTGAAGTGGAAGAGCTTAGCAAACACGATTGGTTCTACCCGATTGAAAAATGGTATGTGCGGATGATCGAAAAATTCAGGAGCTACTATCACAAAAAAAACCAAAACGTATGGGTACCGGGACGAAACTGATCTTCGACAAAATGCAACAATTACATTCGGGGTTATTACGTTTCAGCAGCGGCCGGCAAAAACTATCGATGCTGGTAAATGTGGTTGATTCGTCAGATGCCGTGGTTCAATTTTCAATTGACGAAAAAAAATACCCGGGCAAGCTGGTTAACAAGCCAGCGAGTCTTTCACAGGTCACTCCAAAAGGCTACCTCCATATTTCAGGCACTATTTCTATAGCGGAACAAAACAACAGGAGCGTGTTGAACATGAATGTGTCAAGGGCTCATTGGTTTGAAATGAAAAAGAAAAATAACAGGCAATGGCTGGAGCAAACCTTTTTTTACAGATAGGGAAAGTGAAGCGATTGGACAAAATGGGGAATAAATTCCCCATTTTTTTATGCCTGTAGATTTTCAATGGTCCTTAAGATGCTCTCTTTGGAGAATGGTTTACCCAGGAAAAAATCCGCCCCACTTTTTTTTGCGAACTGACGATCAAAGTTGCTATCGTGTGCAGAGATCATGATAATACTGGTAGCAGGAAATTTTTTCTTGAACCGGTGGATATAGGAAATACCTAAACCATCCGGTAAGCGGTTATCCAAAAAAATAATGGAGAAATCAGGATGCGTTTTTAAAAGCTTTTCCGCCTCTGTAAGACTGCCCGCCAATACGGTTTGGATGTTCTTTTGCTTTAATATATTGCTCAGAAGATAACAGGTGTCAGACTCATCATCAATAATAAGGGCGCTTAGTTTTTGAGACTGTGCAATAGGGTAAGATTGTGTGAGAGGTTTATCGGTCAAAACTTTGTTTTTAATGTTTCTTCAATTTTATTGCCAAATGAAAGGAAAACAAATGCTTTCAGCCCTAAAAAAAACTTATATTTATTTTGATTTCCGGCATGATTTGAGCAGCAGTTGAAGCCTATCAGGTTATCAGAACTTAAAACCCCCTCTGTATGGCAAAAAAGGTCCTCATTATTGATGACGATGTGGATTTGTGTTTACTCCTTTCAAGATTTCTTACAAAAAAAGGTTTTGTTGCCGAAGTGGCCTACTCAGGTCACAAAGGGATAGCACTATATAAAACTGAAAAGTTTGATGCAGTGATCTCTGACTATCGATTGGGCGATATGGATGGTGCAAAACTGATCACCTTATTAAAAGCTGAAGATCCCCATGCATCCATCATAATAATAACCGGTTATTCAGATATAAAAACGGCAGTGGAGGTCATTAAGCTGGGTGCTTTTGACTATATCACCAAACCGTTGATACCGGATGAAGTGCTGGCGATGCTGAATTTGATCATGCAAAAGAATTCTCCCGGTGGTTTGGCGGAAAATGACCAGGAAAGAAAACAACTACCTGTTCAACCGGCCACTTATTTTAAAGGTGTGTCACCTGCAGCCCTTGATCTGTATGAGCAGGCTAAGATCGTAGCGGAAACTAACTACAGCGTTGTATTATATGGCGAAAGCGGAACCGGTAAGGAAGTTATTGCCCGAACCATTCATGATCTGAGTCATCGCAAAAACAAACCATTTGTAGCGCTTGACTGCGGAACACTATCCCGTGAACTGGCAGGAAGTGAATTGTTTGGTCATATGAAAGGAGCTTTCACCGGCGCGCTGGTGGATAAAGAGGGTCATTTTGAAATGGCGGAAGGCGGCACATTGTTCCTTGATGAGATCGGTAATCTTTCTTTGGAAGTGCAGGCCGGTTTATTAAGGGTGATCCAGGAAAGAAAATTTAAACGTGTCGGCGGCAACAAAGAAATAGCAACCGATGTGCGTATCATCGTGGCATCAAATGAAAACCTGAAACAGGCTTATCAAAAAGGCCGTTTCCGGGAAGACCTGTATCACCGCTTTAACGAGTTTTCTATTTATTTGCCACCACTGCGTGAACGAAAAGAAGATATCGTTCCTCTGTCTGAATTTTTTCTTCAGCAATGTTGCATAGAAACCGGGAAAACAGTAAGTGGTTTTGATGAAGAGGTGCTGGCTGTTTTTATGAAACATACCTGGCCGGGTAATTTAAGGGAACTGCGCAATGTTGTGAGAAGATCTATTTTGCTAACCAAAGAAGGAAACAGGATACTTACTTCTACATTGGCGCCGGAGATCATACATGCTTATGCAGCGCCGGAGAAAGTGCAGCAGTATGATGAAGTGACTGCTATCAGCAATGGAAATTCAGACATCATTAGTCCAGACTTATTAAAAGGTGTTGCCAGTCGTGCGGAGTACAATACAATAATGGCTGTTTTGCAAAAAGTAAATTTCAATAAAAAGAAAGCAGCGGAATTATTAAAGATCGATCGCAAGACACTTTACAATAAGCTGAAAGGTTTTCAGCATTGATGCACCTCAAAAGGTAGAACTTCCTACCCATTTCAATTTCTATTTGTAGAACATGTAAACAAATAATGTTTTTTTCTGCCTGATTTTACAAGGGCACAAAGTTTGTAAAATTATCTAGTCAACTGATTCAATAACTTAAAATTTTACTGGTATGGCTAGCAGAAGAAACAATTCAGGACGTCGTTCCGGGTCTTCTTACTCTTCTTCAGATCCCGGGCGAGGCAGCAGTAGCGGACGATCTTCCCGCAGCAGGTCGGAAGATAATTATGACGAGGAATTTGGCAGCACTAACGATGCTTACTTTGATGATGACGACAGTGACATGTATGAAAATACAGGTGGAATGTATCATGAAAGGAGATATTACGGCGATGACGACACAAACAGGAGATCAGGCAACCGCAATAGCGGTCGCTTTGATGAAGATGTAGAAGAGTCATCTTTTGATAATGATGATGAATATAGTGAGAACAGGCGCTGGCAGGATAGTAATAGCAACAGGGGCTGGGGCGGAACAAGTGACGACATGTATGGAAACTCAGGTCGTGGAAGCAGTTCTTATAACCAGGGAATGGGTCAATCCCGTAATTACGGAAGAGGTTCGGGAAGTTCTGGCCAGGGAATGTATGGCAATTCCGGCAGCCGTTATGGCTCCGGCAGAAGCGGCGGATATTCCGGTAGCAATTATGACCAGGGTATGGGCCGTGGATCAGGCAACCGGGGATGGAGTGGATCAAGTGGCGACATGTATGGAAACTCAGGTCGCGGCAGCAGCTCTTATAACCAGGGTATGGGGCAGTCACGCAATACCGGAAGTTATTCAAGAGGTGGGTTCGGTAGCCGTAATGAGAATATGAATTCAGGTCGTAGCAGTAGCAGAGGATATGGCGGACAGTATGGCTACGAAGATGATTATAATACCGGTTCATCAGGCCGTTCACGTAATAGTGGAAGAAGTGGCAGCTCCGGTAACAGGAGAAGTGATTGGTAAAACTATCAGGCAAGCAGCCGGTAGATGCTATGGCAAACGCCGGCTGTTTGTTTGATCACTATTGAATTCAGTTGATACAAAAAATAATTACAAACTAGCTTTGATATACCTTAACTCTACGCCTGGTATTTTTATACTGGGCTCTTTTTTTTAAATATTAAATGTAAAATGTAGAATGTAAAATGTAAAAGTGGGCGGCCGTTTAATAAAGCCCAGCGCCATGAGAAATATTAAATTTAAAAAATGTAGAATGTAAAGCGACTACGCACTTTTACATTTTACATTCTATATTTTAAATTCTACATTTCCACCTATCAATTCTGCTTAAAGATCGCCGTCACCGACCGCTGGATATCTTTTTCAGTAAATTTTTTATCTCTTAATCTTTCTGTTGTCCAGCCCTGCCAGATCTTTTTATCGGTGTTGGCTTCCATTACAGTAATAGTGAGTGTTGCTTTGCTTGCAGGAGTATCATAAACGTCATATCCAACAAACTGGTCGGGATAAAATATCTGCGACCATTTATCGAGACATTCATTATAATAAGGGCGACTAAAGGTTTCGGTGTAAGGACCTTGCTGGCCTCTTTCTTTGATCTTATTTACCAGGATATCATAACTGATCAGCACATCCGGTTTGTTATCTGTTTCGCGCCAACCCCATTTGTTCAATTCTTTGGCGATCGAATCATGCATACGGAGATCGGCTTCTGCTACAACGCGGGCCGCCGGATCATTCACAGCATTTTTTTCCTGTATCCAACGATAGGTTTGAAAATTATAAAGGTTGACAGTTTTGTCTTTAATGACAAAAGCGGTGGTTGCTGAAAAAATAAAAAATAAACAAACAAGTATGATCAGGATAGAAATGTAAATATTCATAGCGTAGAATTTTGAAGATAAATTTATTCGGTATGTGTATTTATTTCCACATTTAAGAATTAGAAATGAGAATGTCGATCAAATCTAACTTTCGGGTTCCGAAGGTAAATAGCGGGGAGAAGATATGAGCATTGAGCCTTCCGTATCGCTATCAATCAGTATGATAGGCGGAAGCGTGAGTGTGAGGTTATCCATAAAAAAAAATTTACAGGTCAACGTAAATAGAAAGTGTCCAATCTATTTGGTGGAAATTTTCATGCCATTTGAAATTTCTTCACAATTGCCTGCACTGGCATTATTTTTTCCTTATACAGAACGGAACACAAACTTTAACATTACACATATGCTCACAATAGAAAAGAAAACCGAGATCGCTCATGACCTGATGTTGATACAGCGTGAAAGATTACTGTTTTATGACCAGGCCAGGAAGCTGCTTAAAAATGATGATGGTTTTCACCAATGCATTCATTTTATAACCAATCAATGTATTGATTGTATCCTTGAGCTTCGGCCCTATGCCGAATTGCGTTTTGCCGATCCTGCTGATTTTTCAGATATCAAAGGTGAAGTATATCATTGCTGGAGCGGAATAAAAGGATTTTCGACAGGGTGCCAGCCGGGTGATGTTATTTGTGTGTGCGAAGAAAATGAAAGGGCAGCTACTGCCGCCTATGAAAAAGCTTTAGTGGAAGGATTTACTATTGGGAAAAGCCTGCAGCAATTATTCTCGGTGCAATTGAATCGCATGCATGAATCACTTTCGCTGCTTCAATCGCACAAAAAACCTTCTGCACCTGAAACAATTTCAAATGCAAAAAAATTCTCCGTGACGTGGAGTTCCCGCTTAGAGGTGGCATGATAAAACGGAGTATTATTTTATAACCCTAAAAAACTATAACCATGTTACGCTGGACAGTCATTTTTTTAGTTGTTGCGATCATTGCCGCGATATTCGGTTTTGGTGGCATAGCAGCCGGAGCAAGCAGTATTGCGAGGGTGCTGTTTTTCATTTTTATTGTATTGTTCATCCTTTCATTTTTGATAGGCCGTCCGGCCAGCAAACTATAAAACTTGCTTCGGGATGGAAGGAGACAGAGACGAATCATTGGTTCGTCTTTTTTTATTCTTTTTTTAGCCGTGAGCCACCAGCCACCAGCCACCAGCCACGAGCTATGAGCCTTGAGACTTATAACAGATAGCCGAATTGAGGTCTCGCAGCTTTCCTTCAATGCGGCTTGTTTTTTGGATGAAAGAAAACAGAGTGAAAAGGAAATGGACATCGGTTCTGTTTCTCTATTTGTAAAACATCATAAATCAATTATTATGGGAACAAAAATGACTGGATCATCTTTGCAGGAGCAACAAGGTGCAGGAAAGAATAACGGGAGCTTATTAGAAAAATTTTTCCAGGACCAACTAAAGGATATTTATTATGCTGAGCAACAATTGCTCAAAGCACTGGATGAAATGAAAGCTGCCAGCACCACTGAAGAGCTCGAAGATGCGTTTGATGATCATCGCAAACAAACAGAAAGACATGTAAAAAGACTGGAGAAGATCTTCGACATGCTGGGCATGAAAGCCGAAGGAAAAAAATGCGAGGCGATGGACGGGCTCATCAAAGAAGCAAAAACGATCATCAATGAAACAAAAGCCAACACCATGACCAGGGATGCTGCATTGATCATAGCGGCGCAAAAAGTAGAACATTACGAGATCGCTTCTTATGGTGGGTTGGTGCAGCTGGCTTTGACGATGGGAAAGTCAAAAGCAGCTGAATTATTGGATAAAACGCTGAGTGAAGAAGAGGAGGCAGATCGGCTATTGACAGATATAGCTGAATCATATATCAATTTTGAAGCAGAGGAT
>DASVNY010000510.1:0-2981 GCA_036383615.1 Chitinophagaceae bacterium | reverse complement strand
ACATTGGCTTTTGCGGCGGCGATAGTTTCTGTGCTCATGGAATTATTTTTTTCTTTTGCTTCGAAGTATGAGGCTGCAATATTCAGTTTCACTTTTCAAATTTTCAAAACAAAAATTTTTCCGTCCTCCCCTAAATACAATAATAGTATTAATATAATTTTTATAAAAAGAGCTTATTATTATTACAGCTGTGGATTCGTGGAAAACTGTTTTAAAGGAACGACACAAAGTTACTTGTTAGCAGATATTCACATTAAAAACAGCGAAATCCACATAAAGGTTTGTTGCCAGTACTGATTTTCGGCATCACTATCCACAATATGTTGGAAACAGGAAAACGATAGTATATGGATAAATCATGCAAACCAAAAATGTGGATTGATATGGAATAACTGTGGGAATACATACAGCATTTTCTTTTTTGGGAGTGCCGGACAAAGATGATTTCTAAAAATCCAGTTTCATATCCACGTTTCACATCAGGATATTAACAGACTTGTTCATAGATTAACATACTGATGGGGAGAAAAAGGTTGAAGTGGCACCGGTTATATAATAATAAACGCCTGTTCGTGTGCAGAGAGGTAAATAGCTTATTTTTAGCAGCCAAATTTTGTAATATGAAGTATTTAAAACAGATCCTGGTTGGTTTTTGTTTATTGATTGTATCGATTGCCAAGGCGGATGAAGGAATGTGGCTCCCTTTGTTGCTGGAGAAATTGAATGAAAAGCACATGAAGAGCCTGGGAATGAAGATCAGCGCAAAGGATATATATAGTATTAATAGCGGCAGCCTGAAAGATGCGATCGTAAGCTTTGGTGGTTTTTGCACCGGTGAGGTGATATCATCCAAAGGCCTGGTATTAACTAATCACCATTGCGGGTTTGATATCATACAAAACCATTCTACACTTGACCATAATTATATAAGAGATGGTTTTTGGGCAAAGAGCCTTACTGAAGAACTTCCCAACCCAAAACTATATGTAACATTTATCGTTCGGATCGAGGATGTAAGCAGTAAAGTATTGGCAGGAGTGAATAACCAGATGAGCGAAAGTGAAAGACAATCGATAATAGACAAGAATATCGCGGAAGTAAGAAAAGCGGTAAAAAAAGAAGATTACCAGGATAGTTTTGTTCGTGGCTTTTTTGAGAATAACCAGTATTATTTATTCGTAACGGAACGATATGATGATGTTCGTTTGGTAGGTGCGCCGCCATCAAGTATTGGTAATTTTGGAAAGGACACGGATAACTGGATGTGGCCAAGACATACAGGCGATTTTTCTATGTTCCGCATCTATGCCGGAAAGGATAATAAACCAGCTAAATATTCGCCCGATAATGTGCCTTATGTTCCTAAAAAATCTCTATCAATTTCATTGGATGGAGTAAGCGAGGGTGATTTCACAATGGTGTTTGGTTTTCCGGGAAAAACAATGGAGTACCTGCCCTCACCCGCGGTTCAACAGACTGTTGAAGTGAATGATCCTGCAAAGATCGCTATTCGTGATAAAGCATTAGCGGTAATTGATGGCTTTATGCGCAAGGATGAGCAAATCAAAATTCAATATGCAGCAAAATATGCAAGTGTTAGTAATGCATGGAAAAAATGGCAGGGTGAGATTCTGGGATTAACAAGAACTGATGGTGTTGGAAAGAAAAAGGCTTATGAAGCGGAATTTCAGAAAAGAGTAAATGCCAATCCCGGCTGGAAGATACAATACCGCACATTGTTGGTTGATCTTGAAACATCTTACGACGAGTTGAAACCTCTTGGGTATGCAAGGGATTATTATGCGGAGATCATGCCAAGGATAGAATTATTCACTATCGCATCACAATTAAATACATTGATCAGCGCTTATGAAAAAGATGGAGCAAGTGGTTATCAGCAACGGTTAACGATAGTAAAGAATTCATTAAAAGATCTATACGAGGAGTATAACAGCACGGTTGATCAAAAGCTTTTTGAGGTGCTGATGCAGATGTATTACAAAAACCAGGAAGCGAAATATGTTTCGCCCATGTTGAAGGAATGGTTGAATGGTTCAGAAGCGTTTGATAAACTGGCTGAGAAAGTATATGACGCAACAAAACTCGACGACAGTAAATCGGTGATGGCATTACTGGAAAAACCGGCGGCGGAAGTGGTAGCCGATCTGAAGATGCAGCAGTTAATTCTTCTTTTCAGAGATATCCAGCAAACTTATCAAACACAGGCGCAGGGAAAATTGAATGCGGTGCAGGATCGTATCAATAAACTGCAACGCACCTATATGCAGGCGCAAATGGAAGTGATGAAAGAAAGAAAGTTCTACCCCGATGCCAACAGCACGTTGCGCTTAACTTACGGGAACGTGAAAGGCTATCATGCAAGAGATGCTGTGAAGTTTGACTTTTATACTTATCTCGATGGTGCGATGGAGAAGTATAAGCCGGGTGATTATGAGTTTGATGTTCCTGAAAGGCTGCAACAGCTTTATCATAACAAGGATTACGGGCAATATGGATCAAATGGAAAAATGCCGGTATGTTTTATTGCGACGAATCACACTACGGGAGGTAATTCAGGAAGCCCGGCCCTCGATGCTTATGGCAACCTAGTGGGATTGAATTTTGACCGGGTGTGGGAAGGAACGATGAGTGATATTAATTATGATCCATCAATTTGCCGGAATATTATGGTGGATATACGCTATGTATTATTTATTATCGACAAATATGCCGGGGCCCAGCATTTGGTAAAAGAAATGAAGCTGGTGCACCCCAAAAAGAAGGGTTAGCGTATTGGAAAATAGGGAATTGGGTGAGCAGTCTTATGGGGGGAATTGCCTGAGAAACTAATTTCTAATTACTAACTACTTTTCCCCAAATCCGCTTATTTTTGCCATCCGTTTAAAAAAACCTCTTATCATAATTTTTTTATGTCAATTATTCAGAGAATCAGGGAAAAAGGCGCGTTGATCTCAGCCATT
>DASVNY010000509.1:0-9032 GCA_036383615.1 Chitinophagaceae bacterium | reverse complement strand
CAGGTAACGATCACACCCGGGGCACAATGGGTGAATGCCGGTAATGCCAGCGTGGTACTTAATAATATGGACCTCGTGGTAAACGGCAGCTTTACTCCCGGCACAGGTAGTGTCAAATTCACCGGCAATCAAAACTCAACCATATCAGGTTTGAACGCTGTTAATTTTAGTATCCTTGAAATCGCTAAAACCAATAATGCAAAAGTTCAGTTGCAACATAACATCAATGTTGGTTATTCGATCAACTTTATCAGTGGTTTACTTGACCTGAATAATAATAATGCGCAATTAGCTTCATCAGCTTTTGTTGCCGGCGAAACAGAGAATAACCGCATCACCGGCACCAATGGTGGTTATATAGAGATCATCCAGGACCTGAATGCGCCAATGGCAGCTAATCCGGGTAATCTCGGCGCTATTATCAGCAGCGCTGCTAATCTTGGATCGGTTACTGTTCGCAGGGGACATAATGTGCTTAGCGGAACGGGGCTGACAGCAGGCATCAATCGTTATTTCAATATCATGCCTGCAAATAATAATAGCCTTAATGCAACAGTGCGAGTTAAATATTTTGATGCAGAGCTGAACGCGCAAACAGAAAATGCTCTTGTACAATTCAAAAGCACCGATAACGGGCTGAACTGGACCAATCAATCCTTTACCACAAGAGATGCCGCCACTAACTATGTTGAGAAAACCGGTCATAACAATATGTCCATTTTCACGTTGGCAACTGACAATGCTCTCCCGCCTCCATCACCAGCCGGAGTAACGGGTCTTGTGTTCAATGCCAAAAGAAAAAAAGCAACAGAAGTGCAGGTAACCTGGACCACTGCCACTGAGACTAATATGAGTGGTTTTGAAGTGCAGCGTCGTTTAAAAAATGAAGCCGATTTTTCAGCCCGTGGTTTTGTGAACAGTAAAGCTCCGGGGGGAAATAGTAATTCGCAGCTTTCTTATTCATACCTCGATGCTAATGCTTATACTGACACCTCCTACTATCGTTTGAAGATCGTTGATCTCAATGGCGGTTTCACTTACTCTGAGATCAAGGCTGTGTTTACAAAAGCAAAAGGAGGTGGAGGCGGCAATCATAAGCAGGTGGAAGAACCTCTTCAAACAAAAACAGGAGCAACCCCAATGGAACTGATTGCAGCAAAGATCACTGTCGGCCCTAATCCTAACAATGGTAATTTCTGGTTCAGCGTTACAGGGCTTGAAAAAGAAGCAACTGCGACACTTTACACTATTGATGGAAGATCATTGAGAAATTTCAAAGTGATGAACAATCAGCAACAACAGGTGGGCGGCTTAAGCAATGGTATCTACCTGCTTAAAGTTCCGGGAATAGATGCCTTTAGAGTAGTGGTGCAGGGAAGTACTACCACATCACCAGCCCCTTCTGCCCCGGCAACAACAAAATATTGATCCATTAGTAAAAACCTTACCTATAAAGAAAGCATCCGCCAGTTGGGGGATGCTTTCTTTTGTTCTATCAAGCCATGCGCTTCGAGCCGACTTCGATATTCATCTGTCCATCTGTTCTTCTGTTTCTCTGAGCTGCCTCCTTCGTCGGCAAGACAAGACCCTGAAAGATCGACTATCACTCCACTATCACTACACTATCACTACACAGCTTCGACCTTAATTCATCATTCCTCTGTTCATCTGTCCATCTGTTCTTCTTTTCTTTACCGATCCATCCATTTCTTAAACTCAGGACTCTTCAATCTGCTCATATCTATCTCCAGCTTTTGATTGGGTTCTTTCAAGCGAATGATAAGTTTTGAATTTTCTACCGGCTTCACCGATTGTATCGCATCAATGTTTATAATGAATTGCCGATTGGCCCTGTAAAATTGTTTGGGGTCCAGCAACTCCTCCACTTCTTCCAATGTCACATAATCGATCATGTGTTTATCACCATTGAATAAATAGATATAGTTCAACACCTCTTTTGAAAAACAGGCAATATCCTTTGTGTTCACCGGCATCCACTGATTGCGGACATTGACGATAAATTTCTCCTTGTATTTTGATGCAGCCGATGGATTGGCCAGCGACCTGATCAATGTCGCGATATCCGCAGGAGCGTTTTCCTGGCTACTTGTCAACTTCCGGCATTTATCAATAGCGGCGGCGAGCTCTGTATCCTTTACAGGTTTTAATAAATAATCAACACCGTTCACGCGGAAAGCACGAATAGCATATTCGTCGTAAGCGGTAGTGAATATCACGGGGCATTTCAGGCTAAAGTCGTTGAAGATATCAAAGCTTACGCCATCGCTTAGCTGAACATCCATGAACATCAGGTCGGGCTCTGCATTTTCGCCCAACCATTTTCTCGCTGTTTTTAAACTGGGCAGGATATTCATGACCTGCACATCAGGCGCTACTTTCTGAATTTTATTTTCCAGCACTTTGGCGATTATTTCTTCGTCTTCTATAATGATGGCTTTCATAACAAAAAATTTAAAGTAGTGGAATTTTTATTTGGAAAAATTTATTATCGTCTTCTATGATCACCGGTGAATCGGTCAGGTACCTGTATAATGTAATGAATTGCGCCAGGCCCTTCTTATTTGAGGTCTCAACTACGTTCTTTCTTTGAAGATTGTTTTTAACAACCAGGTAATCGTTCTCAATAAATATATCTATTACCAATGGCGAACCCGCATCAATGATATTGTGCTTGATCGCATTCTCTATCATGTTTTGTAAGGTCACCGGGGCGATCTTATAATGCATGTATTCATCCGGCACATTGATATTAACCTGCAATCCCTTTTTAAATCTTGTTTGCTGCAGGCTGATATACAGTTGAACAAATTCGATCTCATCTTTCACAGATACGGTTTCGGTATCGCCATTCTTAAGGATATAGCGGTAAATGCCAGACATCTGCTCCAAAAAATCCACCGCCACCTGTTGATCCGTTTCTATTAACCCCGACAAAGAAGAAAGCGAATTGAATAAAAAATGTGGATTGAGCTGCTGTTTCAGGCTTTCATACATCACGGTTGCTTTTTCCTTTTCCAGCATTTGCGCCTTTGTTTTCAGTTGATATAACTGTTTTTGCTGGCGGCTGCGATATATGTATATACCATATAACAGGCTTGCCGCGAGGATCGCCAGTAATATCCTGAATAGGATTGTTCTTGGAAATGCTGTTTTCAGTTTTACGGCAACCTCTTTGGATGTTATGTTTTCCCAATCGGCATTACCAATCGCTGCCTTGAATAAGAAAACATATTCGCCACCGGGAACATTGGTATAAACCGCCTTTGGATCCTGCGTATAATGCCAGTCTTTTTCAAACCCTTCGAGTTTATAAGCAAACCAGGTTTGAGAAGGACTACGATAATTCAATGCAACCAGGTTAAACGTAAATGAACTTTCACGTGGGCTTAATCGAAGTACCGGCTTATCCTCAGACTCCTTTATTGTGTTGTACTCTTTATCGAAAATGGAATATCCAGATATGTAAAAATTCAGCTTCCTCTTTTCTTCTTTATACAGGGCGGGGTTGAAACGTATAAAACCGTTATACGATGGCAATATGATGTCGCCGTTTGAAGTTTGTATTCCTGCATGCTCCGGAAATCCTACTGAAGCCAGGCCATCATTGAGGGTAAAGGTGGTGATCCGTTTCCGGTCAGCGGCAAGCATTGCCATTCCACCATTCACACCCACCCACACCCGGTTAAGGCCATCGACAACAAGCGGACCGGTCATGTTACCTGCCAAACCATTCCGGTTATTAAATGATATAAACTTGTTTCTTTCTACATCAATACCCGTTATCCCATTAAAACTTGTTACCCAGATCAATCCATCTTTATCCTCTTTTATATCCACCACCTGGTTCCCTATTATTCCATTAACGGTTGTGTCAACAGCCATGAACTGTCTTGTCTGCCCCGTTCTTTTATCCAGCATCACAACACCCTTTCGTGAAAAAGATATCCATAACCTGTTTTTGCTGTCTTCCAAAACATAAGAGGTAGGTGCAAAGCCTTTATACTTTTTTAGTTGCGGGTGAACACTGATATTATAGAATTTTTTTTTAGTCATGGAATACCAATACAATGAAGCCGAATCATTGGTACAAAACCAAATATTACCGCTCCTGTCTTTTGTAATGGAATTATAAAAACTGAGCGGTAAATTTTTAGGATCAACAAAGTCCATTTTATTGGAAGCCTGGTTGTAAAAGTTGACGCCATCGGCCGTCCCAATCCATATATTGTTTTCATCATCACACACTATTGACCTGACCACATTATTATAAATGACTGGCTTTTTGTTTTCATCATTGCGCCAGCCTGTGTAAGCATGTGTGATGCTATTGTATTTTGTTACACCATCATGGTTGCCCATCCAGAGATTGCCTTGCTTGTCTTCAGTTATGGCTCGTCCAACTCTGCGGGCTCTTGCATCCAACCGGTCAGGGAATGGAAAGACAACGCTGAAAAAATTCTGATCGGGTTCAAAATAATTGACACCATTAATATCACAACCCAACCAGATGATCCCGGTATTGTCCTGGAAGATGCTTCGGTAACTGTCTCCCGACGGCCCCGACGGAAAATTGCTGTTATATAAATGTTTGATGAAGCTATCTGTAGCTGGCTGGTATTGCAATAGTCCATCAACGGCAGTGATCACCCATACCCTGTCTTTATTATCAACCATAACAGCCATGACATTTAGCGGCTGTGTATTCAATTCAGCCGATAAATACTGATTATAGATCGATAGCTTTTTAAGGTCTGCTGAAAGTTTTACCAGTTTAATAGCGCTGAATGTGGTCATCCATATATTACCGTGTTGATCGAGCCTCACGGAAATAACAGGCATATTGACCATTTGGGGGATAACGACGGGGCTGGCTTTGCCTGATCGCATATCCATTATTACAAGTCCTTTATTGGTGGCGAGATAAAGTTTATTATCCCTCAGATAAACATCGTTTATACCATTATTAATTAAACTGGAATCTTCGCGGTTGGTTGAAGTTGCATAATTGAAGGCCGACCCATTTGAAAGATTATACCTGAATAGTCCTCTACGGGTGCCAACAAAAAGGATGCTGTCGTTAATACTGGCAATGCTGCTGACAAAATAATTTTTAAATAATGCTATCCTTCTAAATGCAGCTGTTTTAAAATCATACTCCATGAGTCCCGTTTCGCAGCCGATCCATAAACGGCCCTTTGTGTCAGAATGGATGCAGCGTGGCTGACTTCCGTAAGAGGAGGTTGTATCACCCGGGATATTTGTAAAATGTTTTACGGTTCTTCCGTCAAAACGATTGATCGCACCTACACTACCGATCCATATATACCCAAACTTGTCCTGCCCGATACATCGAACCGTTCCATCATGGAGGCCATTCTGCAGGTCAAGCTTATGAAAGTTCAGGGATGGCTGTTGTGCGGCCGAATGCAAATAACTAATGACTGGCAGTAATAACAGTAGCAGCTTAAAAGGTGGAATAGAGCGCTTCATAACTATACCAGCAAGCTAAACAAAACAAGCTTTGTTTGCAAGTTCGGCAGGGTGATATGCTCAAAAATGAATTGAGCTGCACAAAATCTCAAACGAAATGCAGGCCTTCACAATCGAATGAAATAAAGGGCGCTGTATCATCATTTTTTTACGAAAATGCGCTGTTGCATTTCAATTGGAAATAAAATCACATCGGGTAGAATTATTGGCATGTGACCAGCTTAAACTTTCAAACTGCTATATACTTTTTCATTTTTGATCCACAAACAAAAACCAAAAAAAAACTCTTTACGATTTAAAAAATTAAAAAATGAAAAAGTTTACCATTCTCTTTATCCTTTTCTTTACTGCGTTTCATCTCGGTGCGCAGAACGTTGCTATTAATAACGATGGAACAACTGCTGCAACCAGTGCTATGCTGGATGTAAAAAGCACTACCAAAGGTTTTATGATGCCGAGAGTAACATCAGTACAGCGTGCTGCTATCGCTTCTCCGGCAATGGGTCTTTTAGTTTTTGATACCGACACAAAAACCATCTGGACCTATGATGGCGCCGCCTGGAAAAATCTTTATACAAGTGGTGGTGGGCTTGTTCTTCCATTCTCACAATCAGCCAACACAACAACTTCAGCTTTACAGATAACTAACCAGGGAACTGGTGCAGCTGTTGAAGGTTCTTCATCTGCTCAATTTGGCATTGGTATGACTGCAAGAGCAACCGGTGCAGGTAGTTGGGGGCTTTTTGCATTCTCGAATGGTGCAGGTTCGCAATCAGTAAGATCATATGCGGACAATGGTACCGCCTTTTATGGTGAAAATAATAATCCCGCTAATACCAATACACTCACGGATCTTGTTAATAAAGGCGCGGGGATCACAGTAAAATCGCAGTTAGCCAATCCAGCCAGCACGGCTGCTAATATGCAGATCGCGGGAAATCATTTGGGTAATCAATTAAAGATCTACCAAACCAATGCGGCAAATACCGCGGCAGCAGTTTCAATAGAAAATTCAGGCACTGGCAGTGGCATCGAAGTAACTTCCACCACTGGCTATGGCATAAAGGGTGTTACAACTACTGCTTTAGGTATGGCAGGTGTGCTTGGACAAAATAATGGCACTGCCGGTAGTGGTGTTGTTGGCACTTCAAACGCAGCTAATACACAGGGCGTATATGGTTTATCACAGAATGGTGTTGCTGTAAGGGCTTTGGGCGATAATTACAGGGCAGTTCAGGCAACTTCAGCTAATGGTACCGCATTGTATGGCAGCAGCACATCAGGCTATGCGCTTGAAACAAATGGTAATGTAAAAATTGCAGGTGGCAATACCAGTCCCGGGGCAGGAAAAGTATTGACAAGTGATGCACAGGGAAATGCTACATGGCAACAAACCGGGGCAACTCCGAAAATCGCATTTAAGGCAGCTGGCGTAGCTGATGCGATCGGAACCACCAATGCAGTTATATCTTCACCATTTGTTTACCCCGTCAGGCAAAAAATTGAATTCAAATCTTTGGGTTATGATTTCGGCGGTGGCTATAACCTTTATAGCGGAACTACAAACGGAAGCTCAAGCACGTTTACCGTTCCTGTAAATGGCCTCTACCATTTTGATGCATCGATATTCTTTGTATTTGCTACGCTATTCGATTACAAGGATCTTGAAATAAGCATCATGCTTGTAAGAAATGGCACAACATCTGAGTTGCTCAGGAGAGGTTCTTATGTGAGCAGCATCGATAACACATCTGCAGCGGTTAGTGGTGATGTTACGCTGTTAGCAGGCGACAAGATCTATGTAGCAGCAAGACAATTCAACTATGCTTCAATCCCATCATTGCTGGTAGATAGTTACGAACAATGCTTCTTCAGCGGCCACCTGGTATTTGCATTCTGAAACTAATTATCAATCAATTTTTATGAAATATTATATATCTATATTGCTTTTGTTTGCACTGTACGGGCAAGCGAATGCGCAAATAACAATAGAGGCCGGGGCCAGCTGGGTAAATACAAGTAATGTTTCCACCGTTTTGCAGGATATGAATTTCGTGAACAATGGCACATTCACTCCCGGAAACAGCGCTGTAAAATTCATCGGCAACTCAGGCAGCAGCATCGCTGGTAGTTCGGTTACCTCCTTTTATACACTTGAGGTTGGAAAAACAGGAACGAATACCATCAGTCTTCTTTCAAATATCAATGTCAATAATAAGGTCAGCTTTCTTTCGGGCCTGCTCAACTTAAACCAAAAAAATATAACACTGGCAAGTGCGGCCTTTCTCGAAAACGAAACAGAAGTTAGCCGCATCACCGGGATCAACGGTGGTGAAGTGATGATCACACTCAATATGAGTAACCCGAATAGTGTTAACGGTGGTAATTTAGGTGCTATGATCACATCAGGTGTTAATATGGGTACAGTCACTATTAAAAGAGGTCATAGTGCATCTGCAGGAACCGGTTTGACTGGTAGTATCAATCGTTATTATACAATCACGCCGCAAAACAATGCCGGTCTTAATGCCACTTTTCGGTTCAGGTATTTTGATGCTGAGTTGAATAGTCAAACAGAAGCGGGCCTGGTCATGTATCAAAGCATGAATAGCGGTGCAAGCTGGAGCAATCTTTCTCAAAATTCCCGTAGCACCAGCGCCAACTACGTTGAAAAAACAGGCGTAGCGAGTTTTGGATTACAAACATTGGGCAATAATAACATAGTGATCACGAATGGTGTGACAGGTCTTGTGTTCACTGGTCAGCGTAAAAAAGCAACTGAGGTGCAGCTGAACTGGAGTACACTAACCGAAACCAATATGAATGGTTTCGAAGTGCAGCGCAAACTGAAGACCGAAGCCGACTTTGCTGTACGTGGTTTTGTTAACAGCAAAGCGCCGGGAGGAAACAGTACAGCTAAACTTAGCTATAGCTATCTCGATCAAAACTCTTACGCAGATACTTCCTACTATCGCCTGAAGATCGTTGACAACACGGGCAACTTCACTTACTCAGAAACAATAGCGGTATTTACTAAGCCCAAAGGAAAAGGCGGTAGCGGCAATCGCGAAATGATTACTGAAGCTTCATCAAACACGGAGACTGAAATGCCTGCAAAGATCACTGTGGGCCCGAACCCCAACAATGGCAACTTCTGGTTTGTAGTAAGTGGTATCGAAAAAGAAACAACCGCCACACTTTACAGCATGGATGGCAGAATAGTAAGAAATTTCAAAGTGCTGAACCAGCAACAATATAAAGTGAATAGCATCAGCAATGGTATTTACCTGCTCAAGGTTCCTGGTATAGACGCATTCAGGATCATGGTACAGGGAAGCAACACATCATCAACAACGCTGTCAACACAAGCTGCAACTAAATATTAATTCTTTCATAGCAATTTTTAAAAAGAAAGCATCCCGCCGATCGCGGGATGCTTTCTTTTTGATTGAGTATTCTCTCTTCCAACGATAAGGAAAACGCTCGATTTTCATTGGCGTATGCTGATGCATTTTAATTGT
>DASVNY010000508.1:0-2301 GCA_036383615.1 Chitinophagaceae bacterium | reverse complement strand
ACAAACCAATTTAAGTGTGCAGCAGGTAAATTCTTTTATGGACAAGGCCTACAGGAAATACTATTTCCGTCCTTCTTATATATTCATGATGATGGGCTGGTGGTTAAGATCATTAGTAAATAGAAACTGATTGAAGTAATTTTGAAGGAATGAACAACCAGCCACATATCCAATCCTTTCTTGATCACCTGAAATTTGAAAAGAGATATTCTGTTCATACGGTCACTTCTTATCAAAATGACCTGCTTGATTTTTTTGATTACCTCGAAACACAGTTTGGAATAGCGAAGCTGAAGGATATTAATTCTTCTTTTATCCGGAGTTGGCTGGCAGGGTTGAAAGAAAATAAGATGACAGCTAAGTCGATCAACCGGAAAATATCCAGCCTGCGGTCATTCTTTAAGTACCAGTTAAAGATCGGGGGTATTGAGTCAACACCGATGACCAATATTACTGCACCAAAGATCGCGAAGCGGTTGCCGGTTTTTGTAAAAGAGAACGAGGCAAAGGAGCTTTTACAAACCTTGAGCGGCGCCACGGAGGATTGGAAAACGTTAAATGCAAAAATGCTGCTGACCCTTTTTTATTCAACAGGCATGCGGTTGAGCGAGCTGATAGGATTAAAGGAAAAGCAGCTTGACCTGGGCCGGTCGCAGATCAAAGTGTTGGGTAAAGGGAACAAAGAAAGAATAATCCCTGTTAGCAGGGAGATGATCGAAAATATCAGGCAATACCAGGATGCTAAAAGAAAGGAATTTGAAAAAACCGATGATGTGTTGCTGGTAACGGAAAAGGGTAAGAAACTATATCCGAAATATGCCTACCTGCTGGTGAATAAATACCTCAGTATGGCCAGTACATTAGATAAGAAAAGTCCCCATGTGCTTCGTCATACTTTCGCTACACATTTAATGAACAGCGGGGCTGATCTGAATGCTGTTAAAGAGTTGTTGGGGCACAGTAGTTTAGCTTCAACACAAGTTTATACGCATAACACGATCGAGAAGTTAAAAAATGTCCACAAAAAAGCTCATCCCAAAGCATAAATTTTAAGGTTAAAAGCAATAAAATTTATAGAACATTTGCTTGGATTTTCGGATGCTTGCAGTAACTTCATAGCAATCCAAATTCACCTGCCTATGTAGAAAAATCTACCGCTAATCAGCTCTTTATTTATTGTTTTTATTGTTTAACAAAATGTGATGACTATGAACGTAAACATTCAGACTGTTCGATTCGATGCGGACAACCGGTTGGTCGAATATATCAACCGCAAACTTCAAAAGTTAAACACTTTTCATGATCGCATCATCCAAGTAAATGTGTTTCTGAAACTCGACAATGTAGTTCATACTATTAAAGACAAGATCGCAGAGATCAGAGTACACGTACCCCGACATGATTTTTTTGTCAAATCAACCAGTAAATCATTTGAAGAATCTTTTGACGATGCGTTTGAGACCATCGTTAACCAGATAAAAAGAAAAAAAGAAAAACAAGCCGCGTAAAAAACTTCAAGACCTCCCCGGAGGTCTTTTTTTATTTAGATGGGTTACCAATTGTGTTTTTTGGCATAAATGACATGGGCCGCTTGCTGATCTTCTCCCTCTGTATAATTATCCTTCTTGCATTTTCATGTAATGATAAGAACGGCCACCGGGTAACAAAACATCGCATTTCCATTCTGCCATTTAAGGGAACAGATACAAACGCTATTAATGTTATAAAGGCAAAACTGGAAGAAAGATTAAATGCGGGCATTATTACAGAACAACAAAAGGAGCTACCCTTGTTCGCCTATTATGAGCCCCGCAAAAGATATGTGGCAGATAGCCTGCTTATTTACCTCGAAGACTATAATGCAGGGAAGGACTTCGATAAAATAATCGGGATAACCAATAGCGATATCTCAACAAGAAAGGATTCTCATGCAAACTGGGGGGTGATGGGATTAGCTTATTGTCCAGGTGAAGCTTGTGTTATTTCTTCATTCAGGGTAAAGAAAACAAGCAGGAACTGGGATCATTATATTGATAGAATGGTTGTCCTGGCTATGCATGAACTTGGCCACACTTACTCATTGCCTCACTGCAAGAGCAACCCCTGTATTATGCGGGATGCTGAAGGAAAAATGAATTTAGACAACGGAAAAAACTATTGCGGCTCCTGTCATTCCTATTTAAAAAGAAAGGGTGTTTTGAAATAGAATCAACGAGGTTTTTTTATTCTTTACAACTTGTTGAAAACAAACAAAAAAATCCCTGTTCAAAATTTTTGCAATATCCAAATTCCCTTAACTTT
>DASVNY010000507.1:0-2380 GCA_036383615.1 Chitinophagaceae bacterium | reverse complement strand
ACGTGGCTCAGGTTCTTTAACCACTCAAAATAAGAAACCGTAACACCACCGGCGTTGAGATACATATCAGGAACCACCAGCACGCCCTTGCTGCCTAATATTTCATCAGCTTCAGGAGTAAGCGGTCCATTGGCGGCTTCACCGATGATCTTTGCTTTTACTCTTGAGGCATTGGTGCCATCAACAACATTTTCCAATGCTGCAGGAATAAGAATATCGCAATCCATTTCGAGCAAGTCTTCCTTGGCTTCGAAATTATTAGCGCCGGGATAGTTCAATATCGTTCCAGTCTTTTTGCGGAAGTTAAATACATCATCCACATCCAAACCTTTTTCACTCCAGATGCCACCATCATGTTCAGAAAGACCAACGATGATAGCGCCGGCATCCTGGAAGAATTTAGCACTGTGGTAGCCCACATTACCCAAACCCTGCACAGCTACACGTTTTCCTTCAACACCAGTGTTCAATCCCAATTTCTTCATCACGTCTTCCATATTGCATACTTCACGAAGCCCAAAGAAAACTCCAAGGCCCGTTGCTTCACGACGACCACGAACACCGCCCTGAGTCACTGGCTTACCTGTTACACAACCAGCCGCATCGATCTCACCGGGATGCATCGCACCATAGGTATCGAGTATCCAGGCCATTTCTCTTTCGCCGGTTCCATAATCAGGTGCCGGAACATCTGTGCCAGGCCCGATAAAATTTTTCTTTATCAACTCAGCAGTGTAACGACGGGTGATCTTTTCGAGTTCGTAGGGAGAATATTTCTTTGGATTGATCTTGATACCGCCTTTACCACCACCAAAAGGCACATTCACAATGGCGCATTTGTAGGTCATCAGGGCGGCAAGCGCCATAACTTCATCCTGGTTTACTTCAGCAGCAAAACGAATACCTCCTTTACAAGGTGTTTTGTGATGAGAGTGCTGCACGCGATAAGCCTCGATCACCTCAACATTTCCGTCATCTCTTTTTAGCGGGAAACGCATCTGGTAAACCGCATTGCAGGCTTTGATCTGTTGTAAAACTCCGAGGTCCCATTTGGTGAATTTGGCAGCTTTGTCAAAACTTCTTTCGACAGCGCCAAAAAAACTGTAATTGTCTGACATGAATTCTGGTTTAATTTTTCAAATAGCAATCGTTATGTATGTCGTATGTATGAACGCCGCTGGGGCATTTCATGCATACTTCAGTTATCTTTCTCCAACCTGCTCATCTTCCTGTCCAACCTGACCAGGTAAAGAACGAGCCCGAACAAAATAGTGAGCATTACTGCCACCACTACGTATATCCGTCCATTGCTGCGCATCAGGTCGGCCATTTCAACTTTTCCTTCCTGTGCAAAGCTGGTTACTGATGTAAACAGCAGGAGCAATGCAAATAATATTTTTATTAATGATCTCATTGCATCATCTTTTTTTCTTTCAATAATTCTAAACGTATTTTAAGCGTGGTGATCCAAACGGCTAATAAGGTCCAGCCGATAATAGCCGGGTAAAACACCAATCGCATAGTAGCTGAAGCATCTTTAAAATCCAGGGCAGGGTTTCCTTCGCTTCCACCGGGATGAAGACTTGGTAACATTCTTGGAATGATCCAGATCGATGGGAAGAGCATGGCAAAAGCGAACACATTATAAACGGCACTCACTCTTGCTCTTTTATCCATGTCATTGATGGATTGTCTTAGCACCATATAAGCAAAGTAAATAAGCAACGCGATCGCGGCGCCTATCAGTTTGGGTTCACTTGCAATAAGGCTGAAAGAGTTTAGCGGGTGAACATTCGGATCGGCCCAGGTATAGATCATCCAGATTGCACCGGTGGCATAACCCAAAATACCCAGTATAATACCTGTTCCTGCAAATTGTCTTGAGGCAATATCATGTTTCAGATCTCCATTGCGCAGATATTTGATCGCATGTATGACCGAAAGGATGAATACGATCATCATACTGAACCACATACAAACATGGAAAAAAAGATTGCGGATGGTTTCGCCTAGTTCAAGGTTCTGGGGCACATTGACCAGCAAGCCGGCCGTGAATGTATATATAAGTAAAATAACACTCAGGATCTTCCACCAGGACTTGTACATATAGTTTTTTTCGTCTGACATTGGGGGCCAATGAAATGCAATCGGCTTAAAAGTGGAGCAAAAATAAGGGGAAAATGTAGAACAGAAGAACAGATGAACAGACGAACAGATGAACAGATGAAGTCGGGGGCTATTTCTTCTTGTTTTGTGCGGTTTTCAGGCTGGAAACAAAAATTGAGAGCAACTCATCATTTTCTTTAATTATAGGGTTCAGCTTTTCTGATGGATACCAGTCTCTCTTTTTCGTCAGTTTAAGACAGTTGAAAGTTTCTCT
>DASVNY010000506.1:0-1612 GCA_036383615.1 Chitinophagaceae bacterium | reverse complement strand
TTATTAGTTATTATCTGGGTGGCTGAACTTTTTTATGGACAACAGGCAGTAGAAGGAAAGCTATTCGGAGAAATTGCTGCATTGCTTGGTAAAGAAAGCGCTAAACAGATCGAAGATGCCATATGGCTAACCCGCCTGTCGGGCGAAGCAAATATTGCAGCAGTAGCCGGCATCACCACATTAGTATTGGGCGCCACAGGTGTGTTAGCCGAAATACAGGATTCCATCAACCAGATATGGCATATTCGGCCAAGACCCAGGAAAGGCAAGGGATGGGTGCGATTGATAAAAAACCGTTTCATATCCTTTTCCATGATCGCCGTTTTTGCTTTCCTGCTACTGGTCTCGTTAATGATCAATACAGTGGTGGATCTTTTAGGGCAGCGACTGGCAGTTATATTTTCCAATCAAACAGTTGTCCTTTTATATATCATCAACCTTATCTTCTCTTTCCTGTTGACGGCTTTTTTATTTGCTGTCATTTTTAAAATGCTTCCTGATGGAAAAGTGAAATGGCGACAGGTGATACCGGGTGTTATCATTACCACCTTATTATTTATGCTGGGTAAGTTCCTGTTGGGTTTTTATATCAGCAGCAAGGGTGCATCTTCTCCATATGGCGCGGCGGGTTCGGTGGTGATCATTTTGCTATGGGTCTATTATTCAGCAATTATTTTATACGCCGGCGCTGTGCTCACCCGTTTATGGATATTATATAAGGGTGAAAAGATTTACCCAAAAAAGTATGCGGTATGGGTGGAACGGGTCGAAGTGCCCGCTTCAGGCAATAGTGCGGCGGCTCCATAAAAGATAGCCGCGAAACTATTCCTGTGAGTTCGGCCTCTTTCGTGGCTCAATCAAACAACTAAACAGGTTCTTAGTGTAGAATAAATTTCTCACTGCCTTTGTTCAAACGGATTTTTTTCCCCTCCTTCCAGCTTTTCTTCAGGTAAAATATAGTACGGAACAATACTTGCCTTCTTCATTACACTATGCAAACTCGTCGCGCCCAATCATTCTTTTCGTTTTCGTTGACCTTATTAGCTATAACTGCTTGCTGGTATCTGAACAAAGATCGCTTCAATATGAAGTTTCCTTTGAAAAACCAGGTTATGAACAGCACTACAGTAAAGGATTTGAAAGAACCTGGCCAGGCAATAACGAATAAGATAAGGAGTGAAAAAGAGTTGCACCAGTCACCCCAAATAACTGCGGAATAAAGAGATTTCGAATAGATGAAAAATGTTTTGACTGCAAGAATAACGCTCACTGTAGCTAACGCGTATGGCAACAAATGTCCGGCATAGCAATTTGGGAAGAAAACTATTTCGTATCCTTCTTAAATCCGTATTATTTCTCCTGCTCTTCGTTTTGATCCTTGTACTGCTGGTTCACACGCCCCCGGCACAACGATTCATTAAAAAGAAACTGGTCGCTTATCTCGAAAGGGAATTAAAAACAGAGGTCAGCATCGGGAAGATCTATATCGGCTTACCCAAATATATCGTTGCCGAAGATGTTTACATTGAAGATCGCCAGCAGGATACACTTGTGTCGGCTGGTAAATTAGAAGTTGATATTGCTTTGCTGAGACTTGCCTTCAAAAAAGAAA
>DASVNY010000505.1:0-4609 GCA_036383615.1 Chitinophagaceae bacterium | reverse complement strand
CCATTGTTGCTAATTTTCAAATATTTCATTTTGTTTTAGATTTGAGTTGCCAGTTAAGAATATCGTTTATTTGATTATTGTCTACATAGTGATTGAATCGTTCCAATACTTCTTCTATTGGGGTGGTTACGGTATACCCTTGCGTTAATCCGGTTAGATTTTGACCCGAACTTTCCACTGTATGGGTAAACGCTCCTTTTTTGTCGTAGGTCTCAAACACCCTACATTCCACCAAAGCATCTGTAAGCTTTGCCCCGTGTAGGATTGCTACCATTTCTTCTCCCTCTTTATCATATCCTATAACAAGGTATTTTTCTATTGGGTCAATTGACCAATCTGTTAGTTGGATCATGGCTAAATCGGTTGTTTTAAATTTGACAAGCGTTCAATTAATTCTTCCAGTTCGTTATTGTTAAGGAGGGCTTCCGCCACCATTTCCACAAAGTCAACATCCGTATTCTTATTGAATAGATTCATTTCTCTTGCTACGGTTATAAACTGTTCAATAGTGCTGCGAGGTATTGTTCCCCCTTTGCCTGTTGCTAAATCTTCTGTTATGATGGTATTGTCAGACTTAATGGTCAGTTCAGCAATGATGTTGCTTACATTTCTTAGGTTGAATTGCATGATATTTTGGTTTTAAAATCCTGTATAAAAAACAAAAGCCACACTAATAATAAGTGCGGCTCCAATTAAGAAGTCTTTTGTGGACATGGCGGTAAGATTTAGCGGGGTGGGTATTATAAAGAAGCCTTAATACTTTTAACAAATTCAATGTGCTCGTTGCTTTGCGGAATACCACAAAAATTCAATTTTAAAAACTGTCGAATTACTGATTCGTCCTTTGTGTTTTCAGGCAATTCTGCGTAAGAGAAAAGTTGATGATCTAAAAGCCTTCTTTGGGCATTCGCTGATAGGTCAGCCCAATAATTACCCGCATAGTCAGGGAAAACATTCAGCATGAAGTTTCGTATTGCATTAAGACGCTGTTTCCCGTCAACAATATCCTTAAACGATGCCTCTTCCCCCATTTTATCAGCTTCTTCAAAGCTTCTATTCCTTATAAGAATCTTGCCGCAATCAATGTTTTGATAGATCGATTCAATCAAATTCTGGTTGTCTTCCATAGACCAAACGAAAGGCCTTTGATAGTATTTCTTTTCCCCGTTAGCAGAAATTATAAACGGATTCCAATTACAATAAGAAATAACGTTGCCACCTTTTGTGTGATAATCTGTTTTGTTATCAATAATTCCTAAGCCAAACAATATACTTTCCAGAGAAAATGAAATATTGTTTATTCGATCGTTATATAAATCCGGAAACGGATTTATTCCAATATCATTAGTGTAATGCTTTAACGAATCTAAAGCATACATATCGCTCGATCCCTCTACTTTGTATTTATTGCCTAATACGCCTACGATAATGGATGTTTTGTAAAAGGAATTTTTACTTTGGGTTCCAAGTCCTTTAACCCAAACTCTATCTCCAACCGCAAATGGGGAATTGATTTTTTCTTGTATAAGCCTTTCCTTCTGTGTCATAAAAGTTATTTTAAAAGTTTCGTTCTTTTGAACTCATCAGATAGCGCACACACGCTATTGTTTTAGCACCCTCTTATCTCGAATAAACGTTCCTGCATTAAGACCGCTCTGTGTTTGCGTAGTGGATCGGTTCGTTAATCAAGAGTAGGGTCAAGCTGAGAACTCATTTGTGTTGTAGAGCAGCATTGTCATTGCCTCTCTTTCCACGCTCATTCCTTTCTCAATGGAACAACACATCAGACATTACTGTCTGTATCTTTATGAAGTATGACGTATAGCTCTACAGGAATTAACCTTTAGATTACTGGTACTCTTCAATGGGTCAATGTTTAGCCGGTATTTTTATGGCAGTTCGACCTTCCTTTTAATTACGTGCTATCTAAGTAGCATCTGCCGAATTATTATTGTGAATTCTCCTGTGGTTTACAAAGCGAAGTCCATCACTTTACCTTATCCCCTGCGCAACTCCGGTGATAAATCGACCGTATGCCATTCATACTGGGAATCTCTGCATCATTCAGGATTTCTTAACGTGGAGAACTACCAATGCCTTCGCACTCACGACATGTTTTTGTGTGGTTATCATGTGCCACTTTGGTTAAGTTCTAAGGCATTCCAGGCCTTATTCTGTGGAGTGGGCAGGGAATGATCCTGCAACAGATTCTGTTTCTTTTGGTGTATTCCATCTGCATACATAAGCGCGACTTATGTAACGTCTATCCAGTTTCGCCACCACTCCAAGGTGCAGGCTCTTATCCGTGGCCTGCTTACGGGTTCACCTCATCAAAAAAACTACTTGCGCTTCTTGTATTTCTTTGAGCGTAAAAGCTGCGGTATCTGACGGATCAGCTTACGGCGCTTACGTTGGTTGCCATTACGGCTAAGTACTTGTTGAGGAATTACAGGCCCGTAACCTTTTCTTACAGGAGTGGATACCATTGTAATGGTTAGGCCTCTTTTATTTAATCTTTCTATTCGTTCTAACTCTTCTTTGGTTTGATACATATACTTTTGATTTTTAGTGTTAAAAATTCTGTTTTTAAATATTGCCCCACATCTTCAAATGAATAAGAACAATACCTCCGGCTACTAAGCCTGACAGGATAACTTGAATTAAACCTTTCATATACTTTTTGGTTTTTGGTTAAATAATGGAATTACTGTGCCGTGTCCTTTTTTGGCATCTTATCAATAATGAGTACAGCCTCATCCGCCATGTCTTGAGCGCCCTTTCTGTAGCCTTCATAGTAACGGTCTCTATTATCGGAATGGGCTATTAAGGATATTCCGATGCCTGTAAGAACAAGGCCAGATATATAGAGCCAATTCACGTCAAATGATACCTTAAAAGGCTTAAAATGGATCGAGGTGTTGAGTAGCGACAATCCTACTATTGCTATCGCGAGAATTGAGATGATTTTCATATAATTTTAGTTTTAAAAATGACTTGCCCGTTTCCGACACATTCACATGTCAGATTAAATTGTTTGTTGAACTAACTGGCTGCTAAAAAATCATTCTCCCTGCTGGACTACTGCCAGCCTGTGAAATCAATACTTTTCAGAGATTTGTAGACTGTTTCTCTTAAACTCAGATCTAACGCTCTCCAGATCATAAAAGGTGCTTACTCTTTCTCCTTTCTTTACTTGCACCTGGATTATGTAACCTCTGTTTTTTGCTTGGCGAAGATGTTCTCTATTGCTCCATATTGTAGCAGCATAAACTTCTTTTGGACGTACCAGAAAAGGCTTTTTCTCCTCTGGTTGCTGTTGCTTGTACAAAAGGTTGCTTACCCTCTTTAATTCGCGTTTGAGACCTGTTACTTCGCTTTCCATGATCTTCTGGTTTAGTCTGCCAGTATTTCTTTTTCTCTTGTACCGTAGAACTCTTTGATGACATTAAACACCTTAAGAGTGGCTTCACCTTTGTTCAGTGCTTTTGTGATAATTGGTTGACTTCTTCCGGCCAACACCGTTAAATCCGTCACATCATTCACCTCCCGCAAGTCTCTCCATTTTTCTACAAAGTGATCTGGTATTTTCATCTCAACATTTATTATATTTGCTCTTTCGTTTCGATCTGTAAACTTTTATCATGTTTTTGATCGTTTTCTGAAACAAAGATTAAACAACTTTTGATAACCTGCAACAACAAAGGATAACTTTTTTTAAAAATATACAAATCCGTTTCAATAATAACAGGTATGACTCTAAAAAATATTGTTGACGAACTCGATTTAAAGCATCCGGTCAAAGAAATTACAGACAAAACAGGATTTATCAAAGGGAATGTTAGCAGGTATATAAACGGAAAAGTGAAGTACTCAGATAGTTTTCTGAGAAAGTTCTGTGAAGTATATAGTTTGGACTATAAGGAAATAAAGAAAAAGTTAACGGAAGACACTGATGAATACAGCATTTCAGTAGGAAATGACGATAGATATGAAATAGATTCTTTGATAGCAAAAAGGCTTAAGGAAGCGGAACAAAAAATAGCTGAACTAAGTGCTGAATTAAAACTTAATTCTCGCATATCATTAGCACAGCAAAAGGCTTTATCCGCGCAGAATTCAGCCCTTCGCTGGCTATTAGAGAAGATGGCAGTAAAAGTATTGGATCTATCTCCGGAAAAGATTGAAAAGATGACCAGCAAAAGATATGACGATGCTCTTTTGGAATATCATATAGGGGACAATTAGAATAATGTGTACACTTCTTGCATTTGCTCATTCTATTTCAGTTTAAAGGATGAGCAAGGTATTATGTAATTATTACGTTTTGCGGAGAAAAACACACGGTTTTAAAAAAATGCGACTAACTACAAGGAAATTTCCTTTGATTGTTTAAAAACAGATAAAAGTATGGGATATACGCAGGAAGAAATTGAAAAGGATAAACAAAACGGTGAAGCGTTTGAATCATTCCTTGATGAATTGAATGAAAAGCACACGGAATATTTAGCTGAAAATCCAACTCCATTACAGGGTGGGATTAAGGACTATTTTGTAAGGCTTGTAAAAGCCGATCCGCCATGCATTTGGCTTCGGTTTAATGAAAAGAGCA
>DASVNY010000504.1:0-3980 GCA_036383615.1 Chitinophagaceae bacterium | reverse complement strand
GTAGTGATTGGTTTGCTGATCGCCCCTGAAAAAGGCAAAGACATGCGGAAGAAAATCAAACAAACCGCCGGCGATTGGGCGAATGGACTGAGTAACTTTTTTGTGTCAGCTAAAGAAGAAATGGAAGATCTAAAAGACAGGGGTCGTCATGCAAAAGCAGCGGCTGAAGAAAAAGTTAGCAAGCTTAAAGAAACGCTCGGTTAATTATTTTAATAAGGCAGGCCATAACCGGCCTGCTTTATCCTTTTCAGCGGATATATATGGAAACAGATACTTTAAAAGATAAAACGGAAGAGCTCACCGATCATCTTGGTGATTATGCTGAAACCTTTATTAAGCTCACGCTGGTTAAAGCCACAGAAAAAGGTTCAAGCATTGCTTCTGCGGCCATCATAACCATCATTCTTTGCGGCCTGGGTTTATTTGGTTTGTTCTTCGCTGGCCTTGCATTGAGTTGGTGGATCGGCAATCTTATCAATAGCCGCGCAGGCGGTTTTTTGATCATTGCAGGATTTTTCCTTGTATTGTTTGCAGTAATATGGCTCACGAAAAAGAAAACTGTTTTTCCCTTCTTCAGAAACCTGATCATAAGAAAAGCATATGAATAATACTAATTCAATACGATCATATGAGGATCTATTGGCTGAAAAACAAAAGCTACAGGAATTGCTTGTTGCCCAGCGGGAATTGATCCGTTATGATGTTGCGGGGATCAAGGCCTCATTGGAGCCCGCCATTTCAAGTATTTCATTATTGGGAAAACTCTTCTCCAGGAATAATAACAATCCAATTCTCGGAACAGCAACCAATGCTACTATTGATTTAGTGGTAAAAAGATTGTTGTTAGGCCGTGCGGGATGGATCAAACGCCTGATCATTCCTTTTTTGATCAAAAATGTTTCATCACATATCCTTGCTTCGCAAAAACAAAATATTGTTGATAAGCTATTCTCCTTTATCGGTAAAAAGAATGGGAAGCACTCAAAAGCGGTAAACGAAGACGATCTCTCTACCAACTAAATAAATACTATTGTTCGGGCAACATGTTGACTTAACAGTAGTTTTTGGGAAAAAAAATCCTCACTTGATTTATTTTCTTTAATTTAAGCCAAAACTTTTGCTATGGCAGTACTTATTGTCGTTGGTATCATCATACTTATTGTCCTTTGGATGATCAGCTTATATAACGGGCTTGTTCGTCTTCGCAATCGCAGGCAAAATGCATTTGCCGATATAGACGTGCAATTACGCCAGCGACATGACCTAATCCCCCAACTGGTAGAAACAGTAAAAGGTTATGCCTCGCATGAAAAAGACCTGCTCATCAAAATAACCGAAGCACGCAGCGCCGCTATGGCCGCTACTACTATCGATGATAAGATAAAGGCCGAGCAACAGCTCAGTTCCGCCTTAGCCGGCCTGAAAGTACAGGTAGAAGCTTATCCTGATCTGAAAGCCAATCAGAATTTCTTGCAACTACAAGAAGAGCTAAGTGATATTGAAAATAAACTGGCCGCAAGCCGTCGCTTCTTCAATGCTGCCACGACTGAATACAACAATGCTGTTGAATCATTTCCCGGTAACCTGGTGGCAAGAAATTTTGGTTTCAACAGAGAGATCATGTTTGATCTTGGCGAAGACAGGAGAAAACAAATGGAAGAACCACCACAGATCAAATTTTAACCCCCAACCCCTGGAGGGAGTTAAGAGGTATGCAATACATTGGTCTCGACAAACAAATACGAAAGAATAATTTCAACTCATTTCTTTTACTTGTAGCGTTCCCTGTTTTATTGCTGGGAATGTTTTACTTGTTTTTCTTTTTCAGCAATGAACAGGATATTGAACAAGCCAATTTGCAGTTCATACAGGTGATGCCGCTTGTGTTAATCGGTGTTGGTATCTGGTTCCTCATAGCATGGGCGGGACATTCAACTTTTATCAGGCTGGCCACGGATTCACATCCACTGGAAAGAAAGGAAAATAAGAGAGTATATAATCTTGTTGAAAATCTCTGCATACAGGAAGGGATGAAGATGCCAAAGGTTTTTGTGATCGAAGATGATTCACTCAATGCATTTGCCAGCGGTATTAACGAGAGCAGTTATTCAGTATCTCTTTCCCGGGGAATGATCAATAAGTTAAGTGATGAAGAATTGGAAGGCGTGATTGCTCATGAACTCACGCATATTAAAAACAGGGATGTAAGAGTGTTGATCATCACCATCATCTTTGTAGGCATTTTTGCTTTTCTCGCCGAAATGGCATTTCGTAGTCTTCGTTTTGCCGGGTCAGGAAAAAGAGATCGTGATGGAAAAGGGACTGGCGGCATCATTCTTATTGCTATTGTGGTAACAGCTATTGCTTATTTCATTTCAATTTTACTTCGTTTTGGCATTAGCCGTAAAAGGGAATATTTAGCGGATGCCGGTGCCGCTGAAATGACAAAGAAGCCTTATGCGCTGGCCAGCGCTTTGCGAAAAGTTTCTTCTGATCCAATGATAGAAGCTGTTGAGAGCCGTGATGTGGCTCAATTATTCTTCGATAACCCTACACCTTCAGCACATAAATCAGCGTCCTGGGATAACTTATTTGCCACTCACCCACCCATAGAAAAAAGAATCCAGTTGCTGGAGCAGTTTGTTTGACCTGTAACCATACTTGTTCTTCAAGTCATTAAAGCGGTTATCGTAATTATACGAGTATTATTTTATGGTAAACCCTTAGTCATCGCTTGCAATATTTGCAGGCCAGTAGTATGTTTGTCGTCATTACCTGATCCTAAAGAAAACAAACATGAAATCCGTAAACCGTGTTTTGCCGGCTATTATAGCCTTTGTGATTGTCAGTGCCCTCTCCCATTGCGGAAAAGATTCCCAGGCTGATTTCAGCAGCAGGTCATCCTCTTTATATACTGGTGATGGTTCATCGTTAGGTCGTAATCATTTATCAAATAATGCTGGTTACAGGATAATACTTAATAGCATTGCAGTTGATGTTGTTCCATTACTGTGCGGCACACCCAACTCAAAAAATTTTACAAAAACTGGTATTGCTTATGGCCAGATAAATGTAGGCAATGATGCGAGCGACTTTTATATCACTGTATCGGGTGTTGGTGGCTGGATGTTGAAAGAGATTAAGCTATATGCTGGTGAAGAAATAGATATACCGGTAAACCAGGGGAATAATGCGCCACAAATTGGTCAATACCCTGTCAGTGAAAATCTTATTGCCCCTTATCCATCTGTTTGGTCAATCAAAGTTGCAAAGTCCGACCTGGGTGAAAATTTCTGGGTTTCCTGCCGGGCTACATTTATTAATGCCGGTGGTAGCGTTCAAACGGTATGGCCAGAAGGAGATCTTTTTAATACTGTTAGCACTGCCTCCAAATTTCAATGTGAGCAACAAGACTGTATTGTTGTAGTTGATGAAGGTTGTGCTTACGGGCAAGGCTATTGGTTTGGAAATGGCAATCAATCCTGGCCCGATGTAAACGGAGCCAATAATGGAGATATAACTATCGGTGGCGAAAATTATACAAGAGATGAGGCAAGGGCCCTGTGGTCATCTAATAATGGAAATTGCCAGGGTATTCCTGATGCAAAAAAAGCATTTGCCTTTGTGGTTTCTATAAAATTGAGTGATTCCAATGTGATCGGTAATTCCGGTCTATGGGATGACATTGCAATAGTTGATAGTTGGCTGGAGTCTCTCGACAGGTTTACGGATCTGAATATATGCGATCAACCCCAAGCTCCTACTGCAGTTAAAGATGCTATTGCCCGTATTGGAGATTGGATAAGCGGGCATAGTTGCTGATCAAGTAACCATTGCCATTAATACCTGAACCTAAGCCTCTCTCAATGAGGCTTATTTTTTTCCTTCGATCATTGGAACAAATGAAAAATGATCAAACACTTCCTCTTTTAATGCTCCATTTGCCAGCTTGGTGATGCGCATCATGCGTTGCAATTCGC
>DASVNY010000503.1:0-3917 GCA_036383615.1 Chitinophagaceae bacterium | reverse complement strand
ATAATTATTTACCGGCAATCATTAGAAAGAACATTTAAGGCTTAACCCCACACTGCGATAGGCGGGCAAACCAAAAGCATCAATACCAACACCTGCCGCATTCACACCAGCAACTTGCTCAGGATCGAATGGCGCATCTTTTTTGAAGAAGAATAGATTGTTGCCAATGATACCTAATTGCAGGGACTTTATCGCTGTTCCGTTTAGCGGGAAGCGGTAAGAAAGTGAAAGCTCCCTTAAACGTATAGCTGTTGCATCATAGATATAACCAGCACCGGCTGGTGTTTTACCACCAATATGTTTGTAGTAAGCCTGCGCATTTACATCTCCGCTCCATTTATCACCATTAGTAGTTACTGCATTGGAAATTGTAACAGTGCCGCCATTATCTCTTGCTGCGCCACTCCTTTCGCTTACGCCCATTTGATCAAGATAGCCCTCGGTAATACTCAATACCTTTCCTCCAAATTTACCATCAATCAATACACCGGCAGTAAAATTGCCGAAGTTGAAACTATTGTTCCACCCGATGATAGATTTAGGATTGGGGTTGCAGATAAAACTATCCACCATCACCGGGAGATGCGTTGTGCCATCAACCACTACGCTACCATTGCTTGTCTGGAATGTGCGGCCATATATATCGCCAAAAGAACCACCTTGCTTTAGGAACACATATCCACCGCTGCTCGCCAGGGCATACCTTGAATTCGCATCGGCATTCTTAACAACTTCCGGATCGAAAAGCTCTTTGATCTTATTCTTATTGTGAGAGAAATTAAGCGTTGTGGTCCAGCCAAAGATTTTCGATTCCTTTACCTTGTAAGACAGTGAAGCTTCAATACCGGTATTGTTGATCTTACCTGCATTTATATCTGAGGCTGTTCCGGTTCCTACCAGCAAGGTTACACCACGAAAATATTGCTCGGTAATATTTGAATTGTACCAGGTGAGATCAAATGATAACCTGTTTTGCATGAATGCCCATTGTGTACCGATCTCGAATGATTTATTCTTCTCGGGTTTCAGTTCCAGGCCGGGAACGGTCGTAACCGGCGTGCTGGTGGGAGGATTGGCTATCCCTCCATTGAACGTGTATAATGGGAAAGTGCTGAATGAAGCAATATCATTACCCACTTGTGCATAGGAAATGCGGAGCTTTGCAAAATTGACCCCTGTTGGCATATCCACTAATTCGCTCAGCATAGCACTCACACCAGCCGAGTAATAATTGTATCCTTTCTTCTCTGTAGGTGTGAAAGCAAGCGTAGATGACCAGTCGTTACGGTCAGTAAGATCAATAAAAATTTTATCCTTATAACCGAATTGCAGGCTTCCAAATACAGATTGTATCTGGCGGCTCACGGCATCGTTGGTAATGCTGATATTAGTTCTGTCAAGCGCCGACTCAAGGAACACATTCGGCACCGTGGGTGATCCATTAACAACAAGTGTCTTCCCTTTTTGATCCTGGATAGAAGTACCAACTGTAAAGCCGAAGCTCCAATTGTTGTTCAACTGTTTATTGCCAGATAGCAAGAGGTCGCCATACAATGTAGTGTTGTTACTCTTTGAAGAACTATAGTTGCCATTGGGTCTGGCCAGCGTGCCCTGCGTGGTAGCATAGATATTACGCTGGTACTCGTTGATAAAATTATTGATGTTTCCTCTCGCCTGCACAGTAAGCCAGTTATTCAATGCATATTTTAAAGCAACCGAAGCATAGACATTCTGGTTACGGTTTTTCGCCGGGTTGCGATGCAATGTCCAATACGGATTTTGCTGGTAGTCCTGTCCTCCCCAGCCACCACCATTGGCCTGGTCCTTATCATAATTGATGTTCCACCAATCCTGCGCATTCAAATATCTTGATTGGGAGAAATATTCATAATTCTTATACTGATCAAAGTCAAGTCCTCTTGGAAAAAGATATAGCCCCGTAAGCGGGTTGTAATAAATACCCGGGGTGAGACGGTTAGTTGCTTTTTGAATGCTACCGAGAAATGTGCCGTCGAAAACAAGTTTATCATTCAACAGCTTGCTGCTTTGCCGGAAGCTGATAGTATTTTGATTAAAGCTGCTGGTAGGCAGGATACCTTTATTATCTGTATTAGAATAAGAAAGATAGTTAGATGATTTGTCTGTTCCCGAACTAAGGCTGATACTATTGATAAACGTTACGCCGGTTTGAAAGAAATCTTTTACATAATCCTTACCCGGCTGCGTGGCGCCTTTAGCACCCCAGCTATCTTCCGTGCCCGGAGCCGCTGCAGTAGGAGCACCGGTTTGATTATAATCATATTGCAGTTTGGGCAATACCGAAACTTTGTCAATGGTCACGCTGCTTGAAAAATCAACTTTTGTTGTTCCTGACTTCCCTTTTTTAGTAGTGATAAGTATTACACCATTACTGCCCTGGCTTCCATACAAAGCAGATGCTGATGGTCCTTTCAATACATTGATGCTTTCAATGTCATCGGGATTGATTGTACTTAAGATATCACCGGCATCCGGAGCGCCATTATACAAACCAGCATCCGGGCCACCGGTTGGGTTGATGATAGGTAATCCATCTACCACATAGAGCGGCTGGCTGTTGCGTGTGGATTTATCACCACGTAACACAACTCTCACCGAGCCGCCTGCACCACCCGATGTGCGATTCACCTGCACACCAGCAACTTTACCATTCAAACTATTAAGCACATTGGTGTTTTTTACTGTGCTCAGGTCGTTAGCTGATACGGTTTGCGTTGAGTAAGTAAGCGTTTTGGATTTTTTAGAAATACCAAGCGCTGTTACAACTACAGTTTCCATTTCTCCCGCACTTGTCGCCAGCGAAACAGAGGCCCTGGTTGTTCCATCAGCCACATCAATATTTTGAGTGGAGTAGCCAATAGCGCTGATTACAAGTGTAACTTTTCCCGCAGGTACAGCGAGACTGAACTGGCCATTGTTGTCGGTAGCGGTACCAGTGGTACTGCCTTTTACCGTTACGCTGGCGCCAGGCACTCCTTTGCCAGCAGCATCAGTGATAGAGCCAGTGATAGTTCTTGTTTGTGCAAATGAATAAATGCCTGAAAGAAAAAAGAACAGGCATAGCAGAGATTTGAGCATAAGCAATCGGTTTAAAGCGTGGAATAATTCGGGTCGGGAGACCCATAACAATTAAAAGACTGCCGGGCCCGTAAATCGTACCCATCGATACAAAAAATAAATAAGAGCTTATACAAATCTTTTTAGAAAGAGGCATTCAAGATAAATCCAATGCTCCTGTAATTAGGAAGCCCAAACACATCCACGCCAACGCCGCCGGGATTTACACCAGGCACCTGCTCCGGATCAAAAGGCGCTTTGCGATAAAAGAAAAATAAATTATTTGCAGTAATGCCGAGCTTCAGATTTTTTATCATTTTATCATTGAGGGCGAATTGATAAGTAAAACACAACTCCCGAAGCCGAATAGACGTTGCATTATATAAATAAGCTTCACCCACAGGTGTTTTCCCGCTGATCTTTTTGTAATATTCTTTGGCATTGGTAGAACCTTTCCATTCATTGCCATTTTCATCTACTGCATTTGCAATAAAAATGTTTTGCCCCTGGTCTCTCGTATTCGCAGTTCGCTGACTAACTCCCAATTGATCAAGATAGGCTTCAGTAATGCTTAAAACCTTTCCGCCGAATTTCCCATCAACTAAACATTGAAGAGAAAAACCCGACCAGCTGAATACATTTTTCCAGCCGGCAATAAATTTCGGGTTGGGATTGCCGAGAAATTTTTCGTCAACAAAAAAGGGAATACCGGTAGCAGAATTTATTACGATATGGCCGGCATCATCACGCAAAAAAGCCCGCCCGTAAATATCATTGTAGGAGCCTCCTTTTTTTAATATGCCGAAGTCGCCACTGCTCCC
>DASVNY010000502.1:0-1644 GCA_036383615.1 Chitinophagaceae bacterium | reverse complement strand
TGATCCTGGGATTGGAAGTAAGCAGGCAATGATCGCCATACACTTTCGCCGTTCTTTCATTTAAGTTACCGGTGCTTACAAAACCATAGTGTACAAAGCTGTCCTTTGTTCTTTTTTTGATCCAGCACATTTTGGAATGCACTTTCATGTTCGGTATCTCGATCATCACTTTGGCGCCTTCTTCTTCCAGCCTGTTCTTCCATTCAATATTTGCTTCTTCTTCAAACCGGGCCCGAAGTTCCAGCATCACGAACACTTCTTTGCCATTTCTCATAGCATTGATCAATGCGTTGACGATACGTGACTGTTGCGCCAACCGGTAACAGGTGATCTTGATCGTTGTTACATCAGGATCAAATGCTGCTTCACGGATCAGGTCGATCAAAGGTGTGAACGAATGATAGGGGAGATGCAGCATCACATCTCTTTCCAGTATCACATCAGAAACACGATGCTCCGTTAATAACGGATGATCAAATGGTTTTTTTCTTTTTTGTTTTTCTTTAAACACCTGGTCGGGGAAATCCATAAAGTGACGAAAATTATGGATACGCCCACCGGGAATGAGGTTGTCCCGCTTGGTAAGATTCAATCGCCTGATCAGGTATTCCAATAAACCCGGGTCCATGTCACGATCATATACGAAACGTACGGGCTTTCCTTTTCGACGGTTCTTTATCCCTTTTTCGATCTTTTGAATAATGTTTGTCGAAATATCATTGTCAATATCGATCTCAGCATCCCTGGTTACTTTGAAAATATGCGCCTGGTACTGGTCATAACCGAAATAAGAGAATATATCAGGAAGATTGAAGCGAATAATATCTTCCAGTAAAATGATATGATGCTCGTCTGGCTTTGAAGGAAGTATCAGGAACCTTCCGAGCACACGGGATGGTATCTCGATCAATGCATATTTCTTTTTCAATGCGCTTTCTTTCTTCCACATCACCACGGCGAGATAGATGGATTTGTCACGCAGGTGGGGAAACTCCGGGATATTTTCGATCATCAAAGGGATCACATTGGAGCTCACTTCTTCTTCATAATAATTGCGCACAAATTCCTGCTGCTCATGATTCAGGTCCTTTTCGGTTTTTAGAAAGATCTTCTGTTCCTTTAATTTTTGCTGCACATCTTCCCAAATGCGGTTGAATTCACCTTGCTGATTCAAAACGATCATCTGTATATCATCAAGGATCTGTTGCGGCTCTGACTCAAGGTGCATATTGGCTTTACTGCCAAATTTTATCATCCGTTTCAACGTGGCCACCCGCACCCTGAAAAATTCATCCATATTATTAGAGAATATTCCCAGAAAGCGAATTCTCTCTCTTAACGGCACAGTCGTATCACCTGCTTCCTGCAACACTCTTGCATTAAAAGAAAGCCAGCTTATATCTCTTGCTATCAACTTTGGTCTGTTCAGTTGTGTCATTGGCCGGGCAATTGATTAATGATAACTATGAAATTAAGGAAGAACCACAAAGCTTTATATTAAGTTTTAACCGGCTCTGCTTTTCTATTCCTGTTGAATACCGGTAGAGCGATAAAACTAATGAGGCCCCCGATTAAAATTACCGCGGTTTGCGCAAGCCATAACAACCATCCAAACGCCAGTGCTATTGCTTTTTCCAAACCATA
>DASVNY010000501.1:0-6942 GCA_036383615.1 Chitinophagaceae bacterium | reverse complement strand
ATGAAGTGAAACTGCAACCCGTGGGTTCTTTTGATAAGATCCTGCAGGGTAAAGTGCCGGGTTTGCTTTCTCAATCACAAAGCGGATCACCGGGTCGTGGCGCCGATGTGACAATAAGAGGTAACGGTTCGATCAATGGTACCAACACACCGTTATATGTTATCGATGGTGTGCAGGTAACGGCTGCTGATTTCTCTACTATCAACCCGGGCGATATTGAAAGTTATACTGTGTTGAAAGATGCGGCTTCTACTTCTATTTATGGTTCAAGAGGCGCTAATGGTGTTATCGTAGTAACAACGAAAAGAGGAAGATCAGGACAAACGCTTATCAATTATGATTTCCAGTATGGTTATTCGCAACTGCCAAAGAACAGGCTTGAGTTGATGAATTCCCGTGAAAAATTGCAGTATGAGTTTTATGATCGTCCTGATGGACCTAACCCTTTCGGTTGGTCACAGGCGGAAGTTGACAGTCTTAGCCTGATCAATTATGATCATGAAGGAGCAGTGTTCAGAAAAGGGATGACGCAACAACATCAACTGAGCGCTTCCGGCGGTAATGATAAGACCAAGTTCTTTATATCAGGTTCTATTTTTGATCAGCAGGGTATTGTTAAAGCTACCGGTTTAAAGAGATATACAGGACGCTTTAATATTGATAATACATTCAGCAACTTCAAAATCGGTTTGAACGCCACTTTTGGTTATTCAAGATTCAGGGGAACTGCTGAGAATAATCAAAGCATCGGTTCTCCGTTGAATGCGATCCGCTGGTTCAGGCCTTATATAAGCCTCTATGATGCCAATGGAGATTACCAGGAGGATGAGGACCAGGGACAGCCTAATCCATTACAGGAATTATTGGAGAACATACAATATGCTGACCAGATGAAGGGCATCGGTAATGTATCGATCGAGTATAGTGTTCCTTTTGCAAGAGGACTAAAGGTGAGAACATCATGGGGTGGTGATTTTACATCCAATGAAGCGTTTGGTTATTTTGATCGTTCAACTGCAACAGGCCAGGCTTCAACAGGTACAAACGGAAGAGTAGCGAGAACCTATAATAAAACATTCCGTTATACAGGAACTACATCCGTGTCCTATACGAAAGCTTTTGGTGATCATGATATAAATCTTGCAGTGTTTAACGAGATCATCCAGGGCAAGACCAACAACTTCAACTTTACAGGTTTTGGATTGGTTGGTCCTTTCAAGAATGAAGCAGGTATAACTCCCGGCACACCTACCAATAATTATATACCTGTTGTAGGCGGTGGTGGTAGCCAGAGCGGTCTGCTTTCTTATTTCTTTGATGGTTCTTATGGATTCAAAAAGAAATATTATGTGAGTGTAGGTGCAAGAAGAGATGGTTCTTCAAGATTGTCAAAAGACAAGCGTTGGGCAAACTTCGGTTCGGTTGGTCTTAGCTGGATCGTCAGCGATGAATCATTTATGCAAAACACCAAGAACTGGTTATCTTCTTTGAAATATAAGATCAGCTATGGTTCGGCAGGAAGCCAGGGTATTGGTGATTTTACAACCCGCCAGTTATTTGGACCTACTGTTTATAACGGTGTTGGTGGATTATTGATAAACTCTCTTGGACCAGATCTTACCTGGGAAAGAAAAAACATTTTCAATACAGGTATAGAATTCACCTTGTTTAAAGGAAGAGCAGGCGGTACGATCGAGGCATACAGGAATATAACCAATGATCTTTTCCTCGACAGGCAATTGTCACGTACTTCAGGGTTCCAGTCTATTACCAACAACTTAGGTAAACTTCGCAACCAGGGTATAGAAGTTTCTTTGAATGCTACACTGGTAAGAACCAGAGATGTGACCTGGTCAGTGGAAGGAAATTATACTTACAACCAAAATAAATTGCTTGATCAAAACGGGCTCGAAGAAAACGTCACAGGTCTTTTCATTAATAAAGTAGGGGAGTCTATCAATACATTATATGTCGTTCGTTATGCTGGTGTTGATCCTGCTACGGGTGATGCGCTTTACTATAAAAAAGGAAGCAAGAATACAACCAATGTATATGATCCTGCCGACAGGGAATTGATAGGTTCAGTTAATCCTCCGCATTTTGGTGGTTTCTCTACTACGTTCAACTGGAAAGGATTGACGATTGATGTAGCCTTCAGTTATATTTTCGGTGCATACGCTTTCAATAATGACAGGTACAATGTTGAATTGCCGGACTATTATGTTTCTTCTCTTTCAAAATCACTGTTGAGAGAATGGCAGAATCCTGGCGATATCACAGATATACCAAGTCCGTTCAGTGAGTTTCATGCCGAGACAACAAGGTTCGTAGAAAAGACAGATCATCTTCGTTTGAGGAACGTGATGCTCTCTTATGATCTTCCTAAAACTTTATTGGACAAGTTAAAGATCAGGAGCTGTCGCTTCTTTGCACAGGGACAGAATTTGCATGTATGGCACAACTTCCAGGGCTACGATCCTGAGATCACTACAGGCATACTGGGTGGTGCTCAGTATCCTCAATTGAAAACAGTTACTGTTGGTTTAAGTCTTGGCCTATAAAAAATTAAAACTATGAGTATGACAATCAAAAAAATAGTATGCGGCACATTGCTCGTTGCCAGTTTCACATCTTGTTCAAAAGTGCTGGACACTGAGCCGGATTTCAACCAGGACGGCACAACCGCATTCAAATCGGTAGAAGATTATGATTTTGCTTTGACGGGAACCTATCGTCAGTTCAGGTTACCTGATTATTATGGAGCTATTGACGGCAACTCCAATGCATTTGCCACACTGCCTGATATGTTGTCAGATAATCTTGATGAAAGAGCGTCTGAATCATTATTCAATAAAAGAGTGTTCTCATCATGGGCCTATGCGGAAGATGAGAACCAGATCGAGAATACATGGATCACGGCTTATGGTATCATTGGCCAGGCCAATATTGTTATCAATGGCGTTGATAAGTTCGCGACTGAAAATCCCGGCGCTGTTAACAGGGTAAAAGGACAGGCGCTTGCTATCAGGGCGATGGTTCATTTTGATCTTCTTCGTTATTGGGCCGATAATTATGACAGGAACTCAACGGTGCCGGGCGTTCCATACATGAAGATCTTCGATTACGAACAAAAACCTGCAAGAGGAACAGTGAAGCAGGATTATGATAATATCGAAGCTGACCTCAAGCAAGCAAGAGTGTTGATGGGAAGTATGGACAGATCTATCAACTCCGGTTCCAATTCCTCCGGAACAGCAAGAGCTTATATGGATATCAATGCGGTGAATGCGATACTGGCAAGAATGTATTTATATGCCAACCAAATGGACAGCGCTGTTAAGTACGCTACAATGGTGATCAATGCAAGACCATTGGCCAGCAAAGCTGATTTCCCAAAAATATGGACAGATGCCACTTCCGCAGAAGTGATATGGTCATGCACATTTGATGCAGGACAGGGTGGTCCCGGCTTGAGCGCTTACAGACCGGTTAATAACAGGGCCGAGTATATCCCTAACCCAACATTGCTGTCAAACTATGACCAATCAGCTGATGTTCGTTATGATGCTTATTTCCTGTTATCAGGTGCAAGAACTGTATTGTCAAAATACCAGGCAAAAGAAGCACAGGAAGCAAAACCTGATGGAATAACCAATTTTAAAGCGATCAGGACAGGAGAGATGTACCTGATAAGAGCAGAAGCATATGCAAGAAGTTCAAATGCCGCATTGGCGCTGGCTGATCTGAACACACTTCGTTCTGCAAGGATAACAGCGTTTGTTCCCGGCACCGAAACAGGCACAGCATTGACCAATGCTATTGCGCTGGAAAGAAGAAAGGAATTGATAGGCGAAGGTCATCGTTGGTTTGATCTGAAAAGAACAACCCGCACGATTAACAGGAACAATTGTTCAAATTTCTGTACGCTTGCTTCCTCTGATCGTGCATGGACATGGCCGATACCACAACCTGAGATCGATGCCAATCCGAATATTTTACCACAAAATCCCGGTTACTAATCAATCTGACTAACAAAACTCTTTAAACATGAAAAGACTTTCTTTTATAGCCAGTGTCTTTTTCCTTGCAGGTCTGCTATTCGTGGCTTCCTGTAAGAAGGATACGATCTTTGGTGATATCGCACCCAATACTGACAGGCCGATCGCGGAATTTGCAGATGGTAAGACCGGGGGATCTGTTGCAATGGATTTTACTACGAATGAAGTAGAGATCGATCTTACAGAGCTCAGGCTTTTTATTCGCTCCAAAGTGGAGGCGGATAAGGATGTGAAAGTGAAATTTTCACCCAACTCCGCGATTGTTGCCGATTTTAATGCGGCCAATGGAACAAGTTTCACCTCAATGCCTTTTGCTAATTACACGTTAGTGTCTAACGAAGCGACATTTACACAAGCAGACAGGAGCACTGATGTGAAAATAAAACTCAGGCCTTCTACGCTTATCGGGCAGAACTATGCGATAGGGTTGAAGATATCAGAAGTAACAGGTGGCGAAGCCAGCGAGCTGGCAGGTTCAGTTGTTGTTGCGGTTGCTGTAAAGAACGCCTATGATGGTGTGTATGAACTTGAGTTCACCAACTATCACCCGGCTTCAAATCCCGGATATATAGGAACGACAGTAGAGGTGTATATGGTTACTACTTCTGCTACTACCTGTAAAATATACTTTCCTGACCTTGGAGGATTTTATTGTCCTGCCGTGCTGACCGGATCGCTTACTGCTTTCGGCTCGCAGGAGCCCGCTTATACGTTCAATCCAACTACCAATGCAGTTACGGTTCAGAATTCGTTTTCCGGGGCCACTACGTTTTATTCGATGGCTGCAGGATTCAATTCAAGATATGTGCCTGCGACAAAGGAAATATTCGCGAAATGGGGATATAATGGAACAGGTGGTCCTTACCCGCCATTTGATCCGGCCACAACAAGAGAATGGACCCAGCATTTTACATATGTTGGCCCAAGACCGTAAGAAAATAATTTTTAAGCAATAAATGCGAAGGAGTTGTTCAATCGAACAGCTCCTTTTTGCTTATGAGCGGTAGAATATAATGACGGCATACCTGTATCTTATTACAGCTTAGTTTTTTCATGTTCGGGTAAATCATATATGGATGCTGAATAGCGACAACGTACTTTTAATAGAGCAATAAAAAAATCCCGGTTGATCCGGGACTCTTCATAAAAAGTTTTCTCATGTGAACGGTCATCGAAGACCAAACGCAGGTGGTTGTCTAACCGGCCTGCTTTTTTATTTCCACCTAAATGTAACTGATTTCTTAATTCCGGCAATTTTTGACAAGATTTTTTTTTGGCAATTACTACCCACCACATGTCGCCCCTAACGGGGCTACCAGGATGTCGGCCATACTGGCCTTAAGTTTTATCATGTTGGGATATTGCTTACAGGTATGATGAATTCATATATCGTTTTGCGTAAACAGTCGAATTGATCTCCCTGATGAAAATACCTTCCTTTTATTTTAATGTGCTACTTGCCCCATCGGGGCAATCTAATGGTAGAAGATTGTATGTTGGCATTAAGCCCCATAGGGGCGAGATGTATTGGCTTTACCCGGTGGAATATTTAGCTACCATAATACCGACCATCTGATCTTGAGTTTTGTCATCTTGGAATAATGCTCACCGGCATGATAAATTCATAGACCGTTCCACGCAAACCATTGAACTGATCCCGGTCGAGCAAATGGCTTACTCTGAATCCAAATGTCAGCGGATGCTGGTTCCACCATTTTGTATCAGCATAAACTTCCGCTCCAATACTGCGTTGATTACGCGATTGTGTTTTATCTCTTGAATACACTTTGGTGAAGTCAAAAAAGAAATTGGCCCTTAACCGTTGCAGGTAAGCGATATTGGCAAATCCCCAGTCCGTGTGCCAGATAGGAAAATGATAATTGACAGATCCGCGCCACATACGGGAAAAATAACGACCGGTATAACCACGGGAATAGGAAAAGCGATTTCCAAATACGGTTGCCAGGGTATCTACTTCCTGGATGCTGCTTGTTGCTACGATGCTGTGGTTAGAAACAAACCCGGGTAAGTAGAATGAGCTATTGCCAATGAATTGCCAGCTTGTAAAGTCGCTGACGACATGACGATAGGCGGCAGAGAAACCATAGCCCCATTTTGGAAAAATATGTTGCACGGCCATCGGCACCTGCTGGTTCCATGATATAAAATGATGCAGGTAGCTAAAGCCGGTGTTGCCGCCAATTGAATCCTTAAGAAATCCTTTATTGATATTCCGGCGATAAAAATAATTGCTGCCGAAATTCAATTGTTTGTAAGAACGGCCTGTTGTGAAATTCAGCGGCACGCTCAACCCGATCCTTGAATCAAGCTGATCCCATTGGTAGATCTTATTGCTTACAGGTATTTTTCTATTGAAAGTATATTCGGCTCCAACACTTAACCACGGGAACCAGGCGCTATAAACGCTGCTGAAACCTGCGGCGCTTGTCTTTTCATTTTCGTTGTATAAATAATACAATTCGGTTTGAATGGTATTCAAAACGTTTTCTCCATAAAGTGAGAAAGTGAAAATCGGATCTTCATAATAGGGTCGCCAGCTATGAAAATTCAGCAGCCTTGTTCCTTTCTTATACTTGCTGGTTGGAAAATCCTGTTGAGGCACGTTCTTTAAAAAAATAGTAGTGGGATCGGTTTGCCCAACCGGGAATGCCGGGCTCAGTTTTTCTATCATTCCTTCACCTACTTCTTTCCAGCTAATATCTTTTTCATTGACTTGTTTCAATTGGTAGCCATCTGCAGTGAACGTTGACCAGGTGATTTTTCCATTGGAGGCATTTACCTGGTAATTACCCAATGGCCCGTTGCTGATCCTGAATATTTTTTTATCACTCAACCGTAACGCAAACACATCGTCATTGCCTTC
>DASVNY010000500.1:0-3244 GCA_036383615.1 Chitinophagaceae bacterium | reverse complement strand
GAGAGTTTTTCTTTTAATAGTTCTTTTTGTTCTGCTGAAAATAAAGTTGATGATGCGATATGCCAGGAACCGATCACGGCCGTTTCTACTTTGTTCACGTTTTGTCCGCCTTTGCCGCCGCTACGGGTGGTTTGGAAATTTATTTCTGTTTGAATGTTGGGGATGGTCATGGTAGTCAATAGGTCATATGGGTCATATTAGTCAACGGTCAATGGTCAATGGTCAATGGTCATATATTTGTGAGTAATAAAGATACTAATAATGCGGGCGGTTATCCAGAGAGTAGCAAAAGCAAGCGTAACTATTGATGGCAAAGTTCATGGAGTTATTGAGCATGGACTGCTTGTCTTATTAGGTATTGAGGATGCAGATACGGAAGAAGATATTCAATGGCTTAGTGGAAAGATCGTCAACCTGCGGGTTTTTGATGATGCGGAAGGAGTGATGAATGAATCAGTGAAGGATAAGAAAGGGAGGATACTGCTTATCAGCCAATTTACATTGCATGCTTCCACCAAAAAAGGTAATCGTCCTTCTTATATCCGGACCAGCAAGCCGGGTATTGCAATTCCGTTGTATGAAAAAATGATCAGCCGGTTGGCAACCGATCTCGGTGAAGAAATTAAAACAGGGGTTTTTGGGGCTGATATGAAAGTGGAGTTGTTGAATGATGGGCCGGTAACCATCGTGATTGATACAAAAAATAAAGAGTAGGCTAAGAGAATGAAGGAGAGAAGGGGAAAAAGAGTAAAGCAGAAAATTCTTTAGAGCTTAGGTATGCATTGGGATGAAAACTGTTGAACTATACTTTTTCACCTTTTTTCTTTTCTGAGTCTTTGCTTTCCTCTTGAAAGTGGAGTTGTTGAATGATGGGCTGGTAACCATCGTGATCGATACAAAAAACAAAGAGTAGGCTAAGAGAATAAAAGAGCGAAGGAGAAAAAGAGTAAAGCAGAAAATTCTTTAGAGCTTAGGGTATGCATTGGGATGAAAACTGTTGAACTATACTTTTTCACCTCTTTTCTCTTTTGAGCTCTTTGCTTTCCTCTTGAAAGCGGAGTTGTTGAATGATGGGCTGGTAACCATCGTGATCGATACAAAAAACAAAGAATAGGCTAAGAGAATGAAGGAGAGAAGGGGAAAAAGAGTAAAGCAGAAAATTCTTTAGAGCTTAGGGTATGCGTTGGGATGAAAACTGTTCAACTATACTCTTTCCTCTCTTTTTCTCTTTTGATCTCTTAGCTTATTGTACCCCGATCTTCTCTGTATAAGGTTTTCCTTCGGTGTATTGAATCATTACAAAAAACGCCTTTTCTTTTACATTAGTTACATTGAAAGTATAGAGACTGGCATTGATGTCTTTTTGTTCAATAATACGGTGACCGCTGGCGGTCCATACCATGATGTTGCGGATATTTTTATTGCTTTTAACCGTGACTTGCTTGCCTGATGTCAATATTTTGTAAGGTTTGTTCTCATTTTTGACGGGCTGTGAGTAGCTGCCAAAGGCAAATAGTATAAAGATGAGTACAGCAAATAGCCGTGAAAGGGCATACTTCATAGATACATAAATTTTTAAAAGGAATTGGTTTTGAGGTCCAAAGGGTGCGGGGAGGAGTAGAACGGCAAGAATCATGCTATATTGCAATAAGCTTTTAAAAATTTTGTTATGACCATTCAAAATGCGCAGCAACAGGTGGATCAATGGATCAAAACAGTGGGGGTTCGCTATTTTAGTGAGTTGACCAATATGGCGATCCTGACGGAGGAAGTAGGAGAGCTGGCCCGCCTGATGGCCCGTAAATATGGTGATCAGTCATTCAAGGAGTCTGATAAAGGAAGGGAGTTGGGTGATGAGATGGCTGATGTGTTATGGGTGCTGATCTGTTTGGCTAATCAAACAGGTGTTGATCTTACGGAGGCGCTGCAAAAGAATTTTGAAAAGAAAACGAATAGGGATGCCGGAAGACATAAAGGGAATGAGAAATTAAGATCTCCTGGCCCAAATGCAGAAGAATAGCGAAGTCTTATGAATAATTAGAAGCGGTGGTTTTTGATTATTATTTGGAGGAGCTTGCCTTGGATGATCAAGTGCCAAATTTCTATAGGTAACTCACTTTCTACGCCCACGCTGTGGGACCCTCCCATGGGTCCATTTACCCTCCCCCGCCACCACCTCCGACCCGCATGGATTCAATACAAGACCTTGGAGCCTCAGCATTGAGATCCTTAATAATATAGCGGGTCAACAACCCATTAACCAGGGCCTGGATCAAACCGATCAGTTACTAGCAACTATCGATTGGTAAATATCAAATGACTGTCAAAGAAAACCATGAGAAAAAAACGGAAATAAAATGTTTTTTCACCCATGAAAAGGTTTATCCAACAAAAAAACTAACCTTTCTTTTGTTCTTGTTGAATCACAATCCATCTGCCTACCCCAATAATTCCTATAGCGAAACAATACCATTTATACCTTGTCAACCAGGTTATATCGACGAGAATCAATGTAATCCCTAATACTAATAGGCCAGCACTAAAAACAAGCCACAAAGGAAATCTTCCCTCTTCGGTTACTTCAGAAGAAGTAGCTAATAACGCTTGGTTTATTTCATCCTGCGAATAACCTTCCTTGAGAAGATCATTAGTAAGTTCTCCCTGCGGATAACCGCTTTTCAATTTCTTTTTAATAAATGCGGCTAATTCGGGTAAGACTTTTTTGTCCGCCATATTACGTAGAATTTTTTTTGGCGCTATATCAGCCGGCAAAATAGCACTGACCTAATGCTATTTTTTCGATTGCTCATAAATAAACATACACAGCCAGGTTACCGCCAGGATAAGAGAAACAGCCATCCACCCTTTTTGCCCGCTGGAACCTCGTAGTCCAGCTTTGATAAATCCCAAAATGGCCATCAGCAACAGCAGCCAGCTATTCATGCCGCGCTTCTGTTGTGAAGGAACGGATGCTGGAAGGTTTTTAATGTACCCAATCGCCTGCGAGCGGGGTATCCCCTTGGTTTCAAGGTTTGACTGGATCTCTTCGCGGCTAAAACCGAGGTCTATTTGTTTTTGAATATCAGCGCTAATTTCTTCCTGGGTCATAAGGTTAGTTATTCCTATAAATATAATACCAACAAGTGATATTATGGCAGTGGGTCATTTTGAAATTCTCCCGCAGATTTGCGCAGGTCAAGCTGCAGATATACGCTGAGAACAAGCGAGGTTTAAGTAATCTGCG
>DASVNY010000499.1:0-4162 GCA_036383615.1 Chitinophagaceae bacterium | reverse complement strand
TGCTATCTCCATGCTATTGGTGTTTCGGACAAACACTGCTTATGACAGGTGGTGGGAAGGAAGAAAACTCTGGGGAGGCCTTGTTAATAATAGCCGTAACCTGGCGATGAAACTCGCGGTAATGCTTCCTGCCGATGATATTGCGCAGCGATCCTTCTTCCGGAAAATAATCCCTGCTTTTGCATTTGCACTGCACGATCATCTCAGGAGAGAGAAGACCCGCACCGAGTTGTTTGAAGACAAAGAACACAATGAAATGCTTCAATCGATCGACAGGGAAAAACATATCCCTAACCAGGTGGCGCTGCTCATACATAAACATATCCAGCAATTGTATCGTGAGCAAAAGATCAGCGGCGAACAATTACTTTACCTGAACCAGGAAGTGCAGTCGTTTACAGATATATGCGGGGCCTGTGAAAGAATAAAAAATACACCTATCCCCTTTTCGTATAGTGTATTCATAAAAAAATTCATTTTCGTTTATGTAATGACACTTCCCTTCGGCTTTGTTTTCAGCCTTGGCTATTATGTTATTCCTGTTGTTGCTTTTATCTTTTACGTATTAGCCAGTCTTGAACTCATCGCCGAAGAAATTGAAGATCCTTTTGGCAATGATGAAAATGATGTGCCCACTGATCTGCTGGCCAAAAATATACAGCGGCATGTAGCTGAACTGATCTGATGTTATTAAACTTCTTTGGATATCTTTAATCATAAGCTATCACCGAAAACTAACATCATGAAAAAAGCTTACCTGGTATTTTCAATGCTGGTGTTGCCAATTTTAATAATGCTATCCTGTAGCAAAAACGGCGGGGATAATGAAAATTTCGATTGCACAGGGGTGACAGCTTCTTACTCTACAAACGCAGGCCCACTTTTTCAAACCTATTGCAATCAACCTGCTTGTCATGATGCCGCCAGCACAAACGATCCCGGGCCACTTACAAATTACTCGCAGATCTATACAGTTCGTCTTCGGATCAGGGAGCAGGTAAAACAGGGCCTGATGCCCCAGAATACCACGCTTACCGCGGAACAGAAAAAGATAATTATTTGCTGGATTGATAGCGGCGCTTCTTATTAATAAGTAACGACTTATTAAGCTAAATATGCCATCAATCACATTTTTTCATTGACAGGTATTTCCTTTTTGCTTTCTCAATATATTTAGGGTCTAAACTGCATACCATGTCAAGACTGACCTGCTTTCTTGCCCTATTGCTTTTTTCTTTTACTGCTATCGCTCAACAAAGACTCGATAAATTGACCGTTGACAAGATCATGCGCGATCCCAAATGGATCGGCAGTTCACCATCCAGCCCACAGTGGAGTTATGACGGACAATACCTGTTCTTTAGCTGGAACCCTGACAATGCACCAGCTGATTCTTCTTATTATATCACCAGGGAAAATAAAACACCACAAAAAGCATCTGTTACGCAACGGCAGGGTTTGCTTACTGAGAATAATATTACGTACAACACTGCCCGCACTGCTTATGTTTATGTAAAGGATGGTGACATACTATATGTGGAACCAAAAAGTAACAGGACCCGCAGGATCACACAAACAACAGATACGGAAAACAACCCGCAATTTTCTTTTAATGAAACTAAAATAGTTTATACCCGTAGCCAGAATTTATATGCCTGGGATATTGCAACCGGTGAAACATTACAACTTACTAATCTCCGGAGTGGAGAAGCAGCAGCAACAGGTGGTGGCCCAAGAGGCGGAGGCAATTTTCCGCCAAGAGCTGGCCGTGAAAATGTCAATCAACAGGAAGACTGGTTGAAAAATGACCAGTTGCAATATTTTGAAGTGTTGCGCACACGCAAAGAAAAAAGAGATGCTACAGAAGCGTATAACAAAAGCTTACCCAAACCAAAAGAGTTAAGACCGATAAATATTGAAGACAAAAACCTGCAAGGTTTATCAGTAAGCCCCGATGGCCGTTTTATAAGCTATCGTTTATTTAAAGCGGCTGCGAATGCTAAAAGCACTATCGTTCCAAGCTATGTTACAGAAAGCGGTTTCACAACAGATCTTCCTGCAAGAACAAAAGTGGGTGCACCACTGGGCACATCCGAATTCTTTATTTACGACAGGGATAGAGATACTGTTTATACAGTGAAAACGGATGCTATCCCGGGCATAAAGGACCTTCCCGATTATGTAAAAGATTATCCCAAACAATTAGAGCAGCGCTCAAAAAATCCTTCTAATCGCCCTGTAACATTTACTGGCCCAATATGGTCGCCAAAAGGAACCTATGCTGTAGTTGATATTCGTTCGCAAGACAATAAAGATCGTTGGCTGATGTTATGGGATACTGCTTCGAACAAACTGACATTGCTCGATCGCCAACGTGATGAAGCCTGGATCGCTGGTCCTGGCATCGGCTTTGGAAGAACAGGCTGGATAGATGATATCACTTTCTGGTATCAATCGGAAGCAACAGGTTACTCTCATCTCTATACTATCAACGTAACAACCGGCGCTAAAAAGCCATTGACCTCAGGGAATTACGAGATACAACAGGCACAGCTTTCCCGTGACAAAAAATATTTTTATATCAGCACCAATGAAGTTCATCCAGGTGAACAACATTTTTACAGGCTCACAATTGCCGATGGGAAAAAAGAAAAGATAACCACGATGACGGGGGCCCACCAGGTAAATGTTTCGCCTGATGAAAAACAACTGGCCATTCTTTACTCCTATTCCACCAAACCCTGGGAATTGTATTTGATGGAAAATAAGGTCGGCGGAAAATCCGAGCAAATAACTTTTAAAGCGCAAACGGATGAATTTAAAAGTTATGCCTGGCGCGATCCTGAACTGATCACTTTTAAAGCTGCGGATGGCGCTGACGTTTATGCAAGAGTTTATAAACCCGCGAATCCGCATCCTAATAAACCTGCAGTTTTGTTTGTGCATGGCGCCGGCTATTTGCAAAATGCGCACAAATGGTGGAGCAGTTATTTCAGGGAATATATGTTCAATAACCTGCTTGCAGATAATGGCTACTATGTAATGGATATTGATTATCGCGGCAGCGCAGGCTATGGTCGCGACTGGAGAACGGGTATCTATCGTTATATGGGTGGCAAAGACATGAGCGATCATGTTGACGCGGTGAAGTATATGGTGCAAAATTTTGGCGTGAACCCAAAACACGTAGGATTATATGGAGGCTCTTATGGTGGGTTCATTACATTGATGGGTATGTTCAACTATCCCGAAACATTTGCAGCCGGGGCAGCATTGCGACCGGTTACAGATTGGGCGCAATACAATCACGGCTATACTTCCAATATCCTGAACGAACCATTTACCGACAGTATAGCATATCGCAAAAGCTCTCCTTACTATTTCGCTGAAGGACTAAAAGGTGATCTCCTTATTTGTCATGGTATGGTCGATGTGAATGTGCATTTCCAGGATGCGGTAAAATTGTCGCAACGTTTAATTGAATTAGGAAAAGATAATTGGGAACTGGCTGCTTACCCAATGGAAGATCATGGTTTTGTTGAGCCGAGCAGTTGGGCGGATGAATACAAACGTATTTTTAAATTGTTTGAAAGAGTGCTCAAAAAGTAGTACGAAGTAGGAATTTTAAGAAAAATTCCACTTCGTACTACTTGGGCATCAATCACTATATTTGTGCCTTAAGTAATGGTTATGGCCAAACAATTTGAGGATTTTGACGCCAATCTTGCCGGGGAAGAAGGAAAAACTGAGGAGACAAAAACCAGTTGGTTCAAACGGATCAAGAAAGGTATCAACACCAAAACTTCTGAAAAAAAGGAAACACCTGAAGGACTTTGGGCAAAATGTCCCGATTGCAACTATATCTGCACCGTTTCCGAATTAAGAGAACACTTGTTCGTTTGTCCGAAATGCAATTATCATCATCGCATCAATAGCAGTGAATACTACGAGTTATTGTTTGACAATAATGAATTCACCGAGTTATTTGAGAATATCCGCAGCAAAGACTTCCTTGATTTTACCGATCTGAAGCCTTACAAAAAAAGACTGGAAGAGATATGGACCAAGACCGATCTGCAGGATTCGATGCGGGTGGCCGTCGGAAAAGTGAATGGAAATGGTATCGTTATCGCTTGTATGGATTTTGAGTTCATTGGCGGAT
>DASVNY010000498.1:0-2538 GCA_036383615.1 Chitinophagaceae bacterium | reverse complement strand
TTGATTAGAACTTAGTATTTCATCAACTTCAATCTTTGCTTACTGCAATTGAAAATCCCTTGCTGGCAGTGTGTTTGATTGCATTGAAATTATTTTTTTGGAAGATAGACTCCCGGACGTTTATTTTGCACCCGGAGAGTTGGCAGAGTGGTCTAATGCGGCGGTCTTGAAAACCGTTGACTGTAACAGGTCCGGGGGTTCGAATCCCTCTCTCTCCGCACCCTAAAAATAATTCTTCCTAAATGCCCGTAAATTAGACTGTTACGGGTTTTTTATTTGGTGGACAGATCCTCAAAACCCCTGTGATATTAGACAAAAAGCTGCCCCGTTTTGATGAGCTCTTTTTTCTTTGGCGCAACAAAAAGTATATGTACTAAAGGAAGCATAGTTAAAGACAGATCTTTTGTTGAAGCTCCTGCCCAATAAGGAATGAATTCCTTTTCTGTCAACTTTAATAATCCTCTTGCGGGGTCTGCGATATAATAGACCCCTTTTCGATTAGCTTTTGGCGTTTTGTAAATAACTGAAAAATGGGTTTTTCCACAATGAAGTATTACCGGGTGTTTAATTTCATTCAATCTTTCCAGGTGCAACTTCAATCCCTTTGAATAAAATCCCATTTCTTTTGCGGTCCGATGGATATTTAACATAGATGCCCCTTCCGCCTTTAGCTTGCATTTTTTTATCAAGAAGTCGAGTTCGTAATGCTGCCCATAATAAGCTGCGATCATTTTCAGGCTTGTTGGTCCGCAATCATTAAAGTCAGACTGGTAAAATAAAGGAAATCTCATTTGGCGGTATTTACAGTTTCAGCAGTAGCCCTCTCCTGCTTTTCTCTTATGAGTTTTGAATCATAATACTTCCACAAATATTCATAAATGACCAATTCTGTTTTTCGCTGGTTACTTACAAACACCCGGTTAATGAACATGTGCAGGTAGCTTGCCATCAACTGACCCAGTCTTTCTTTGTTATCTTTTACTGAAAATGCATTTAAAATCTCACTGACCGTATTTTCATAACATTTGTCATGGTTTTTAAAAATAATTATCGCTTTTTCCAGGTTTTCATCTTTCATCCAGTCATTACTCATCAAAATATTTATAACGGGCTTATGATCTGCAAAACGTTCTGATATCTTTTTTCTTTCTACTGAACCAATTTTAAATTCTTCTGAGAAATTTTTATTCATTGTTTTTGCCAGGTCCCTTTTTTGTTCCAATGAATATGAAAAATCATCCAGTATAAGGTCAATGGCCTTTAAGGCAACCTGCCAGCGATATTGCTCGCCTTCATCCCCTTCCAACATTGAAATAAAATCGAGGACGGTTTTGGAATGATGCATAAAAATATTCTCGCTGAGGTCCATTGTATCAAAACCATATCGCTCCACTTCACGGATATAGGTTTCAAATTGAAGATTATGTACCAGTTGATCGTCAAAAAACGGTTGAAGAATATTTTGAAGCCTTGCGATCACTTCTTTCCAAAACTCTTTCTCTACTGAATTATGAAAACGAATACGAATATGGTTGGCGCTATCATGATACCGTAGAAAAAAGAACTTATCAATGATCTTTTCTGATAGCAATTCCTCCGTAAATGGTTTCAACACGCCTGCTAATAACTTCTCCGCTGTTTTTGTGCCGCAATAGATCTTTGCATAAAGCCATTCAGAACCGACAGGAAACACTCGTTTAATAGCCTGTTGCACCTGGAACGCAGAAAGGCCGGTCAACTGCTTTTCCGATTCTTCATTTTTCATACTATAAGCAAGAATGAACTCCCCTGCATATTTGCCATCCTTACTTTCTATCCAGCATTGGCCGGGAGTATCCAGTGTTTCGGTGATTGTTACCGTACTGGCTTTATTTATCTCATTTAATAAAAGCCGGATACAAAAAATATTCTCAAGGTGCAGCATCAATTCATTATCACCCTGCGAAAGCAAAACATAAGCAGGCATACTTCTCGCCTCCCTTAATACTGAAAATCCCGTTAATAGCTCATCATCATTTTTTTTATCACAATCTTTCAATTCCTCCTTTGTCAATATCCATCTTGCTTTTGAAAGAATGAATTTCCCATAGCTTACCCGGGGTAAAAATGACTGGGATTCAAGAATGCCCCATTGCCAGCCAACATGTCGTGTTTCCTGGTGCTGCAGGTCACATAGAAACTGGTAAACAGGAAGAGTGGTCAAATTATAATTATGTGCAGTGGTGAGCCGTGGAACGATCCTTTTATTAAGCCGCTTTGAACGAAGTGTTACCTTATTATTTTCAATTCCAACAAACAGATCATTGACGGGTATTTGAAAATCGTTCTTTACAGATCCGTTGCATAAATAGGGGATTTCATACTGGCGCAGAGTGGGTCGCATTAAAATATTCCCGATCCTTGATTCCGGCAGATGAATTATCTCCCCATAAATGCAATCCCGGTCATGCGCCTCTTCAGTTGTTATAATATCAGCAGTAAGTTCTTCAATCTCGGGGTGCAAATGGCAAAAACGTCCCAGCAAATTTGCACCTGATG
>DASVNY010000497.1:0-3282 GCA_036383615.1 Chitinophagaceae bacterium | reverse complement strand
TGAACTTAAGCTGAGCAACCGCTCATTTAAAACCGATGCTTTTTTTATAAGCGTTGCCAATAGTAACCAGTTTGGAAACAATTTTACGATTGCACCGCATGCAAGCCTGTCTGACGGAATGCTCGATATTGTTATTGTGACCAACCAGGGCAAACTAAAGATGCTTATTGAAACATTTGGACAACTCAGCGGAAGAAATAAACTTCAAACCGATACGGCTTCTATCAAACAGCGATCAGTGATCTATTTTCAAACAGACTCACTTTCTATTGTTAATCATTCACAGGCCCCGCTACATATAGATGGAGAACCTGCGGAAACACCGGAAAAGATAAAGATCGAAGTAAAGAAAAAATGCTTCAGGCTTATTCAGCCGGTTTAGCGAAGAGCTTCGGCAGTCTTAAGGTAAGGAAGGAAACTGCGTAAGGGGTAAAAGTAAATGTTCAATTTTCAATGCTCAACTCTCAATGTTCAACCGATCTAATGTTAATTGAGCATCGAGCATTGAATATTGAGTGTTTCCCTAAAACACAAGAAGCTTTGCGCTTTCCTGTTTCTACGGTAAGAAGAAATGTTGAGCTTATTCAGTCGGCTTAGTGAACAGCTCCAGCAATTTTTTGGTGCTTTGTAAGTTGGTTGCAGAGCGAACAGAAAGAATAATATCTTTTTCTTCTCTCTTTGTCAGATGAAAATTCAGAGCAGCCTTATTCTCTGCCTTATCGGCGGCGTACTGGAAAGTTATCTTGTAAATATTCCTTCCTTCATGATCGCTGTAATAATTCAAAAGATCGTTTTGAAAAAATTCCATCATCTTGAACCAATTGTGCTGCAGTAGCAGGAAAGGCCTTGTCAAATGATCGCTGATATCATCGGATAAATAAGGAAACTCCCAGGCGCCAGCGCCACGATCTCTTATTTGCAATATCAGCACGCCTCTTGTGTTTTCTTTTATCCAGTCATCAAATGATTCCATGAAACGGAGCGAGGTTTCCTGTCCATAGTTATCACGAAGACCTGCGTCCATCACATCAATGACAGGATTGGAAGGCAACCACACATTGGGCAAAACAATCGGGAAGGTGGCATTCATTCGCAATGCCGTTAACAATCGAAGACTATAAGGATCCTGCTTGGCGAAGAAAGATGCAAAATCGATCACATCCGGATCGGTAGCGGGCATTTTGGTAGTGTCTTGCGTGCCCCGCATCATAAACCGGATGGGCTGCGTGCTGATCATCATTTTGCGGCTATCCCTTGTCACTACCGAATTAAAAAACATCAGGGGGATATTCGCAGCTTTTTCATCAGCCGCATAATCTTTTATTTGTTTATTTAAAACGCCATTGGTGTTGTGATTTAGTCTTTCCTCAAATGCGTAGCCACGATCTTTTATATAAGTGTATGGACCGATTTTAAATTTTTGCGCAGGAGCGATAAGATCTCTTGCTACAAACGAAGAGAACACGGGATTTAAAAGATCCTCGGCGATATCGTTAACATATTTCTTATCCTGCGGATCAACGTTTAATCCTTTTAGTCTTTGCAGGTACAGTTCCCTGAAATAAGCAGCGCCTACCATTCCACCCGACGCCCCACTGATAAGAAAAGATTTTTTCATGATCTCGCCATTGGTAACACTGTCGAGATATTGCAACACACTCATGGTGAAAGTAGCGCTACGATGACCACCACCGCTTGTATTTATAATTACCAGTAAAGGCTTTTCTTCTCCCTGTTTCTTCTTCCACTCATTAAGAATGCTGATCATATTTTTTTTGTCAGCAGCAATATTTTCTGGTTTGCACAATTCCATCAAGCCTTCTCTTGTGTATTGCGGCCTTTCGTTTTTATTGATATAATTCAGTCCATAGGCTTTATTGCGGGGATCAATCCAATCTATCTTATAAAAAAAGTTTAGTAGTAATATAAGACCTATAAGATATGGAACGCTCCAGCTCTGTAGAAAATAACTGAATGCACCGGCAACACCCAGGAGGATGGAAAAAAAGATAGTGATGCTTGCCGCGGCAGGTATCTGGAAATAAGTATTATCTAAAAAGAAGCCAAGAACGATAAGAAAAATAAAGGCGGTAAATACGGAAAGAATGGCTGCAAAGTGGTGTCGTTTGAAAATGGAATCAACAAACTCTTGCGTATAGTGAGCCACATCTCTTGTTGGCCGCAAGCGGAACGGTGTTTCAAAATACCATTCCACTTTTATCAATGTTTCACCGATCCTTACTTCTTTGATCGGGGAAAGATGACTTATATAGGAACGGGGATTACTTATCACGGGCATCATACGACGGAGAATAGACCGGTCGGCCCGGAAGAAATAGATCAATGAAAAGGCCAGTATTAAAATAAGGCCTGCTAAAAAACCACCAACAAGTAAAACTATTTCCGAAACACTCAACAGTTCTTTATGAACATCGAATTGATAAGCCTTAAAAAAATAAAATAAAAGGAAAAGGATAGGGATAACGGAGTTGTTGATACAATATTTCAGGAAGGGATTGGTTGTGGCGGCCAGAAACCGGAAGTATTTGCAAAAAAGAATGAAACTGGAAATGTTCCAGCTCATGATGAACATGCCGATCGACATACCTACAATGGCTGAACTGATCGCATTTACTTTACCGAGGTATTCAGGTGCGAGGTATAATGCATCGGCGCCAAATGTTTTCATGAAAGTGCCATCAACCGTGCTGAAAAGAATGAACCAGAATAAAAGAAGTACCTGGTATTTCCTGAAATGCAGGAAGAGCAACTGAATGGGAAAGGAATAAACAAAACCCCGTAACCAGGCTTTCATAAAATTGGGTTAGGTGTACTTAAAAATACAGATTATTGAGGCTAAATCAAATAAGAGCTCGCAGATCATATTATTTTTCCCGCAGATTTGCGCTGATTTTTCCGCGGATTATCGCAGATCTTTTCGAAGTATTACAAACCTCAGCGATATCTGCGGGAAAACAAAAATGTGCATTAAGTAATTCTATTACCACGGATGATATATAGAAGCCATACCAACGATAATAAAAAGAACATAGCTACCAACTGGTGCAATTGTGCCATCCATTCAAACACCCCCCACTGATTTGGTATGATCTGTAAACTGTTTAATACTGTCAAAATACCTAATACAACTTGTGTGAATATGAGTAATAATGGCCACCAACGGGTTTTATTGAGCAATGAACTTGTTGTGATCTTGTATAATCGTATGGTTAAAAGTATTACCAATATCAATAATAAATAAGCAAGCCCACGATGAATAAA